>PSRM01000075.1 GCA_003176045.1 Verrucomicrobiota bacterium
CCCCTCCCCCCGGCCCTCTCCCCTTCCGAAGGGGAGAGGGAGAACCGCCGGCCGCAAAGGGACGTCCGGCGGCTCGATGCGCGGAAAGGTTCGGGGAGTTCTTACGTCGTCCCCTACAGCCGCTGTAGCCCAAGCTCCATCTGGCACAAACTCCGAGAACGCTTCAGCCGGCCTTTGCCGCTGTCCTTTCTAGTCCTTGCATTTCTAGCGTTTCTCGGCGGCGCCCTTTATCCGCCATCCAACTATGACGCACTGGCTTATCGCGTTCCCCGTGTCCTGCACTGGCTTGCGCTGGAACGATGGCACTGGATCCACACGTGGTTCCCGAGACTGAACACCCGCGCAACCGGCATCGAATGGATCTCCGCGCCAATTTTGGCGTTTACCCATTCCGACCGGACCTTGTTCCTGATCAATATCATTTCGTTTTTGTTGCTGCCGGGCCTGATCTTCAGCGTGTTCACTCGTCTCGGGGTCCGGCCTCGAGTCGCCTGGCACTGGATGTGGCTGGCGCCTACCGGCTACAGCTTCATCCTCCAGGCCGGCAGTATTTGCAACGACCTCTTTGCCGCGCCCTTCGCCCTGGCTGCCATTGATTTCGCCCTTCGCGCAAAGGAATCCCGCCGTGTGCAGGACGTGTGGCTTTCCATCTTGGCCGCCGCCCTCATGACTGGCGCCAAAGCCAGCAACCTTTTGTTGTTGCTGCCCTGGTTCGCAGCCGTCGCGCCTTCCCTGACGTTACTGCGCCAGCGCGTGGTGGCCGGACTGGCGGTTGCGCTCGTCGCCGCGCTGGCCTCTTTGGCCCCAATGATGGTCCTCAATATTGTGTATGCTAAAGATTGGTCTGGCGCGCGAGCCGAGGGAATAGATCGCATGCAGGGCGGCCTCTTTCTGCATGTTGCCAATAACACCATATTGCTCGGCATTGAGAATTTGATGCCCCCAATCAATCCTCTGGCTACAGCCTGGAATAATGCCATGCCTCGCCTTCAAGGACCGGCTCTGCGCGCGCGGCTCGAAAAATCCTTCGAATCCTCCGCCGCCCACTGGGGCACTGGCTTCCTGCAGACCGAATCGGAAGCGGGTCTGGGGATGGGAGTCTCGTTTCTCCTGCTGGGGAGTTGGATCGCTGCTCTGATTAGCCAACGTAGGACAGGTGTCTCGCGTGTTCCGAATGTGGTCGCGCAAACGGGCAGCCGAGACGCCGCATTGCCAGGCCCTGGAGCGCGGGTGTCCTCACCCGCAGCGGCCACTTTGCAGTCCGGCTCTGGATCAGGTTTTAGCGTCTCTTCGCGATCGGACCCGCTGCGGCTCGGAGAGCCGCGCTCCGGAGCGACCGTTCACTCGTTTGCCGTGATTACCTGCGCCTTTCTTGCCCTGGGCATCTTCCTGGCGAAATCCCACATGAGCGCCGGCGCTCGCACCTTGACTCCATTCTATTTGTTGCTGGCCCCCGCAGCGCTGGTTTGGCCGGGTGCGCAACGTGTAACTGCCACCCGTTGGTGGCGTTGGGCTGCTGGAGCCGTCGTGGCTTTGGCGGCCCTCTTGCTCGTGACTTGCCCGGCGCGCCCTTTATGGCCGGTCCAAACTATTCTCGGCGGAATGGACACGACAAAGCACCCCTTCCTCGGTGTGGTTCAGCGGGCTTGTTCTGTCCAGACCAAACGCGATGACGTCCTGGCTCCTGCCCGGGACCTCTTGCCTGCCACAGCCACGGTAGTGGGATTGATCACCTCTGACGACCCCGAAGCGACCTTGTGGCACCCCATTGGCAAACGCAGATTCGAGCATGTGCTCCCTCCAGACTCACTTTCGGACCTGCGGGCTTCCGGCATCGAATACGTGCTCCTGAGCAAGGAACGTTTCGACCTCCTGTTTAATCGCCCGTTATCCGATTGGCTGGCCCAAATGCGCGCTGAGGTCATTGGCAAAGCCACCATCCAGGTACATGTCCTTTATCCACCAACCGATTGGCTCCTGGTCCGACTCGGAGCGCCGAACTCCGTTTCGGCGCGAGCAGGGGCGTCTTGATGCCACCGCCACCCAAATCGGAGCGCGGACAGCCTTGTCCGCGCGATGGAAATACGGCAGTTTGACTCTTCCCGGTCAAACTCTTGAATGAACACATGAAAAAGAGCACACAACCAGCGAGAAAAAAGATCAGCGGCGGTTGCTCCTGCGGTCGGGTGCGCTATCAACTTCTGGACAAGCCCATCCGAGTGCACTGCTGCCATTGCACCGATTGCCAAAGGCACACCGGCAGCGCCTTCGTGCTAAACGCCATCATCGAAACTTCAGCCATCAAGATATTGCGCGGCAAGTTGCGAGCCGTTCCAGTGCCGCGCGATTTTGGTCCTCATGAAATCTATCGCTGCCCAAAGTGCAACGTCGCCCTGTGGAGCGTTTACGGTCATCGCTCCCAAATCCGGTTTGTCCGGGTTGGCACGTTGGACGAGCCCAGCGCGCTTCGACCTGATATTCACATCTACACAGAAACGAAGGTGCCGTGGCTAAAGCTCCCGAAAGGAACACCAGCCTTCCGCCGATATTATGACCGGAAAAAAGTCTGGCCGCTAAAATCCCAACAACGGCTTGAGCGGGCGTTGGCGGCGGCGACGCAAAGCCAAAGTGGTTAGATTGACAGGGGATGTTTCACGGGGAGCTGGTTTGCTTAAACGGATTTAGCTTCATTCCTTTACAGGCTGGGTGGTTCCGAATCGTCCGTGTCGCGTTTTGGAATGTCGAATTCAGCAGGGCAAGACAGGAGCAAATCAACCAGACCGGCATTCGCCGGATGGGTGACGCGCCGCAGCGTAATGGTATCTTCGTCCTCGACGGATACTTCCAGGTCCCCACCCGGGACCAAGTGGAGTTGCTCCCGGACAGGCTGGGGCAGGCTAATTTGACCTTGAGAGCGACTGTCATTTGTGAACAAGATACATGTTCGAAAGGACTTGCCAAGGGGCCTCTCGCCCTAAAGCAACATCCGCAAAAAACTTCAATTGTCGGCCTCACGCGGTTCGACCTGGAGGGTCGCCTCCGCGCCCGGAATTGAACAGGTGGATACGTAGAGAACAGAGCTTTTTGTCCCTGTTTCCTCGGTTTGCTCCTGTTAAAACTCTTTCGGGTGTCACGGCTGCTTCCTGGCGCGCGAAGGCGGCGACCATCCGCTCTGGGAAAGCCCTCCAACGGCAAAGCCGCTCCAATTCGGCGGCAGCGAGAAATCAAGGAACGCTTGCCGCCAACTCGAAATCGCCAAGACCATGAGGACCGAAGGGAGTTAATACTTGCCAAACCGCTGGTCTGGACCCCAAGAAGGGGGATGGATTTTCATAATCGTAATCTTTCTCCTTAATCTTAATCCCCGAAAAGAATGGAACCCATTGCCTTTGACCGCTATTCTACCCGCCAATTTTTGAGCAGCCCTGTTGGCGCCGCAATCCAACCTGTCATGTCCGAATCAGTAGATGTCAGCATCGTCATGCCCTGCCTGAATGAGGCTGAGACCCTCGGTCAGTGCGTGCAAAAAGCAAGGGCCGGATTCGACCGCGCCAAGGTGCGCGGGGAAATTGTCGTGGCGGACAATGGCAGCACCGATGGCTCGATAGGCATCGCCGAGAAACTTGGCGCGCGCGTTGTGCCGGTCAGGGAAAAAGGGTACGGCAGCGCTTTGCGGGGTGGCATCAATGCCTCTCTGGGCAAGTGGATCATCATGGGCGACTCGGACGACAGCTACGACTTTTCGGAGATCAGCCCGTTCGTTGAAAAGTTCCGCCAGGGCTATGAGCTGGTGATGGGTTGCCGCATGCCTTATGGCGGCGGCAAAATTATGCCCGGCGCCATGCCGTTCAAGCACCGCTGGCTGGGCAACCCGGTGCTATCTTTGATCGGGCGCATTTTCTTCAAGTGCCCGGTGACCGATTTCCATTGCGGGCTGCGCGGATTCACGCGCGAGGCCTGGGGCGCTATGCAACTCAAAACGACGGGAATGGAATTTGCCTCCGAGATGGTCATTAAGGCCACCCTCAAAAACCAGAGGATCGCCGAGGTGCCCATCACTCTGCACAAGGATGGCCGCTCGCGGCCGCCGCACCTGCGAAGCTGGCGCGACGGCTGGCGTCACCTGCGATTCATGCTGCTGTTTTCGCCGCGCTGGCTTTTTCTTTGGCCCGGACTTGCCCTGTTCCTGTTGGGCTTGCTGATCGCGGTCCCGTTGACCGTCTCAGCCGTTACGATTGCCGGCGTCCAATTCGATACGAACACGCTCCTGATGGCCGGCATGATGATGGTGGTCGGGTTCCAGGTCCTTTTTTTCGGCCTTTTCACAAAACTCTATTGCGCCGCTCGCGGCCTTTTGCCCGAAAACAAGCAACTGACCTCTTTGCTGCGCACCTTCTCTCTCGAAAAGGGCCTCATCGTCGGTTGCACCATGGTGCTCGGCGGGCTGGCGTTCTTGGCCGCAGCCATCCTCAAGTGGCGCACCGCTCGATTTGGCATGATGTCCTATCCGGACAGCCTGCGTTTGGTCATCCCGGCGGTGACCCTCACCACACTGGGAGTCCAAACCATCTTCTCCAGTTTCTTCCTCAGCATACTGGAATTGAAACACGATTGACCCGGAGGATTAAAACCACGGAGGAACACGGATGAACACGGATGCGGCGAAACCGCAACCGGAGCGCGGACATTCCTGTCGACATTCCTGTCCGCAGCAACGTCCAACCGCCGAAGGGGCCGATTTCTGCCTTCGTTCATTTGAGTAAACGATTCCAGGCCACTGCTCCCCATGTAACTACGTAACTATGTAACCCGTTTGACCCAGTTAACTTAGTTAACTTAATTAATCCAATTAGCTATTCGCTTCCCGCGCTGCCGCATCCGTGTCCATCCGTGTTTATCCGTGGTTAAATTCTTTTCCTGGCTTCCATGACCGGCACACAACTCCCGCCCGCCGTTGTTCCTCAAATGACGGTTTTGGATTCTGATACATCAGGCTCACCAAACTGTCGCTCCGAAACCCAAGACGGACGCCGCATGTTTCCGCCGTCTTCAAACCCGCCCAAACCAATCGCCAGGGCACGGGCAAGAACCGAATGCGCTTTCCCTTGCCGCGCGCGATCTCCTCCAGAATCTGCCTAAAGGCCCAGGGCTGCTCGTTGGCGACCGTGATCGGCGCTCCCGGAGACATTTTTCCTTCGCAAATCCTGCCAATACACTCGGCTAAATCTCGTTCATGAACCAGGTACTGGACCTGCAAACCGCCGCCGCACAACAGCAAAATGCTTGAATGTCCAACTTGCTTCACCAGCCGTCCATACATGGCGCCTGGCTCCTCTCCCCAAATCAAACCTGGGCGGATCACTGCTGCGTTGAAACGCGCAGCCACGGCTTCGGCCTCCAGCTTTGCCTTTCCGTAAAGGGATCGGCAACCTTCGTAGGCGCTGATGGTCGAGATGTAAATCAACTTGCCAACACCCGCCCGGCGCGCAGCCTCGAAAAGCTTTTCCGTTCCCAAAACGTTAATTCTTCTGATGTCCGGCCACTTGAGCTGGGTGAAATCATAAGCGCAATGCACCAGGCCATTCGCTCCCGCCAGCGCCTCCGCCGCTACATCCTCGCCAAGCTGAAAATGTACCGACGCCGACCCCGTCCGCGGATTGCGGGTCAATGCCCGAACCCGCCAACCCCGTTCTCGCATCGCGATCTCCAGCCTTCCTCCCAAATATCCTCCCGTCCCACTGATTAGGCATGTGCGCTCAGCGCTCATAAAATTGTGTACTCATATCGGGGGCCTCCTGTAGAAGACGTGAGGAGTCTCTTTCTGGCGTCCCATGCGAGAAGACGACTGCTTACGTCGTCCCCTGTATTGTGCCGCCATTTCAAGCATGTAACCATTTAACTCATTTAACCTATTTAACCTATTTAACCATTTAGCTTATTGAAACCGTTTCCCAACCTATCCTGCGGGCATTGGCCATGACCGAAAACGTGATCGTGGTCGCGGGGATGCTCGGGAATACGCTCGAATCCACTACGTGCAACCGCTGCCAGCCTTTCGGCCGACCCAAAACATCGGTCTCCAAATCCCCGGGCGCCGCTCGCATTGGAAAGGTGCCTCCGCTATGGAACCCCCGCCCTGCCTCAGCCACCTGGAGCATAAAGGGCAGCGGCCACCCGCCCAAGTCTCCGGCATGGTGCATCAACTTGCGCAATACCCGTTTGATCATTGGCCGGGTCTCGCTGTTTGGCCTGACCTCCAATCGCAGGCGATCCGGCCCGGCGGCCTGGCGGCGCAAAGCTACGGCAATTTGCGAAGAATAGTCGGAATGAAGATAACCTTGCACAACCATAAGCCGGTTTTCTGCGGCCCGCGCCACAAAGTCCAGTGGCCTGCGCAACGGCCCAAGCATGGCCGACACCGCCTGACCAATCAAATCGTTATAGGAATAGATTTGCAAGTGAACCGTGTGCGGACTTACCTCCGTATCAAAAATTTCCACAAAAAGCTGGCTCAACGTGTGCAGCGCCTCATCGCGCACGCTTCCCGAGCTTTTTCTCAACACCAGCGGGACGAGAAAATATTGGCTGTCCTTCATCAACACAGCGCGGTCGTAAACTCCCATTGACCGAAGCAAAATCTGCGTGCTCGGAATGACTCCGGCAGCCAAATACGCCCGGCACGCCTCTACCACCACCGGAGACCGGTCCAACCGATTGTAGCCTTCCACCCGGATGCCGTTTGTCGTCTCCCGAGCACGGGTGACAATAACGTCCGGTTCGTAACTAAATTTAGGATCACGCCTCAACTCTGCGACCGTCGCCGCCGAATTATAAATATACCCATACGGACACCCATACATGCACAACCCGCAATAAACACAACCCCCACTTCGGATTTCGGATTTCGGATTTCGGATTTCGAACTTTGCCCCTCGCCCCTCGTTTCCCGCCTGAACCGCCACTCGCGCCTGCCCAAACGTAATCCCCGCGTTTGCCAACCTGGACTGATTTCGCTGCAACTGCCCGGCGACCAAACTGGCCTGGCGGCTTAACTCCAGCGGCCTGGGCTCAGTCGCGTACACTGGAAATTGCGCCTCCAAACTATCCTGCCTGGCCGAAAGACCTATCATGTTCGCGACTGCGGCATAATGCGGTGCCAACTCAGCCACGCGCATCGGCCACTGGTTCAGGTCCCGATCCAAGTACGGCAGCATCGCCGCGCCCCAGACGGTGCTCAGACCTCCTTGCGCCAGTGAGGGACGCAAACCTACTCCGAGATAATCCGCTGGCAAATGCTCCTCGGCATAACGGTAAGGAAAATCCGAGCCGTACAGCAATTTGAGCGGGATCCCTTTGGTATCGGCCTTTGTGCCCTCCTTTATAAGTTTTACCGCCTCCTCCTTCCACTCTGAGCGCGGCATCCGGCCCATCTCAGCCACAGCTTTCGCCCGCTCCTCCTCGAGTCTGACGCCGGCGTCTAAAAGCCTCACCCGCGCCCCTCGCTCCAGCAGAGCCTGAGCGCACGCTACTCCAGCGGGTCCGGATCCAATAACGCAATGTGTCCCAGCCGGCGTGACAGTCGCCACGGTTGAGTTCACGCTTTCGTGGCCGAAATGCAATGGAACCATCCCATCCGGGTTCCTGTCAGCGCCACCACAAGCCCAAGCGCGGTATTAGCTAACCTGTGGAAGGTGGTTTTGCCCTCGATTCGATCCGCCGATGTGAGGAAGGTTTGTATGCGGATGTTCGTGACGCCCAGAGGCTCGAGCATTTGGAGAATTTCACGCCGGGTATAGGCTTTGGTGCCGATGCTCTCGATGTGGTTCCAACATGCCCATCGCAAGCTTTTCCACGGGCGCCCCTTGAGAGCGGCGTTCTTCAACCAGCACCGCCACAGACACAAGGAACGACGGTTGTAGAGCATTAGCTTGATTTCGCCTCCTGGCCGGACCACGCGCACCACTTCCGCTACGGCTTTTTCCGTATTTGGCGTGTGGTGCAAAACACCCCACGAATAGCCGAGGTCGAAGGTATTGGGCTCGAACGGCAACTTCTCAGCATCGCTCACAGCAAGAAACGCGGGCTGGGGGAAGCCATAAACCTCAATGCGGTGCCGCAGATTTTCGAGAGCTTCCTCCGTTAGGTCAATGCCCGAAGCCACTGCCCCGGCCCGCAACCATTGAATAAAATCCGTCCCCGCCCCAAAGCCAACTTCCAAAATCCGCTTGCCTCGATAACGCGTAAACTGGGCGAACGCGTGAACAAACGGCTGGTCTGCGTAGCGCCACTGTTCGATCTCCTCAAAATATTCGCGGCTGAATTTCCGGGACTCGGCATGGTGCGTATCGCAGCTCTGCCGATTCCAGAACTCCTTTACTTCGGATTTGAGGGTGGCCGATTCTTGCGCCATGAATGTCGGAATTATCCTACCAGAAAGGCCGGCACGTGGCTACAGATTCCCCTCCGGGCTGTGGGCGGAGGGCGCATCTTGACAGTACCACCATTGTGGCATAATGGACGGATGTTCGGTTCCTCAACCAATGAGAACAAAG
>PSRM01000160.1 GCA_003176045.1 Verrucomicrobiota bacterium
CTTTGTTCTCATTGGTTGAGGAACCGAACATCCGTCCATTATGCCACAATGGTGGTACTGTCAAGATGCGCCCCTCTTGACCGCCCGTTCGACTTTTTCATAGCGAACACGCTCGGGATATGGTAAGTAAGGCTTCATGAGCCCGTCTGCAGTTCGCCGGTCACGATCTGGCCAACCCCCAAATCCCGCGCAATCGAGTGTGTCCACTATCAAACAACCTCCGCGAGCTTTCGCAGCGCTCCACAACGCTCCCCATTTAACTTATTTAACCCATTTAACTCATTTAACTCTTGGTCCATTGCCTGCGCTTCTGTTGGCGTTTCTGCTCTTCCCCTCCAGAGCATCCGCCTCTCCCGGGCCCACAAACATGGTTCCCGTCGCGGTCACGGGCTGGAACGCGGACGTGGTTGTCGAAAGCACTGCGGTTGGTCCCCCTTATACTGCTTACGCTATGGAGATCGACAGTGGAGGCAATGTCCTTTACCAGACTGGCCTCTATAATTATCAGTGGGGCTTGCCGCCTTCAGGCCTGTTTCCCAGTCTGATGGATAACACAACGATCTTCCAGCTTCAGCCATACACCAATAATAACGCCCTGCTCCTCAGCCCCGACACCGGCCTCACCAGCGGGACGTTAACGCTGGTCACCCCAGCAACCTACTCCAGCATCGCAGTCATCGCCCATTCCGGAAATGGAACCAGCAACATTCTCGGAAGCCTGACTTTCAATTTCAATGACAGTTCCAGTTTTGTGACCACTTATTTCGCGCCTGATTGGTTCAGCAGTATTGAAACCAACGTTGCTTGGTTTGGCACCGGGCGCATCAGCGTCACTAGTGGTTCTGATAGCGGGTGGCCCAACCCGCGCTGGTTTCAAACGACAGTGAACCTGGCAGCGCTGCTCGGGTCAGCCAACAAGCCTCTGGCCAGCATCACTTTCGGCAAAGCCGGGGCCAACTCGACGGTCATTTACGCTGTGAGCGGCCGATTGGCTGCCAACGCAAACCCAATCACAATGACGGGCTGGAATCGTGACATGGTGATCGAAAGTAACGCCGTTGGGCCGCCTTATACCGCTTATGCCGCGGAGTTCAACCCCGGCGAAGGCAATGTCTTTTACCAGCACGGGCTCTCCGGCACTACCAATGGCCTTCCCGCGAACGGCGCATTCTCCAGCGCGGTGGATGGCACCCTCTTTCAACTCCAGCCTTACACATCGAGCAATGCGCTGGTGATGAGCAGCGAAACTGCCATCAGCCAGGGCACGCTGACCCTTGGCACTCCGGCGACCTACAATTATCTGGCCGTGCTTGCAAATTCAGCATCAGGCGGAGGCACGCCAAATATGAGACTGAATTTCGCCGATGGCTCCTCATACACTACGACCTACAACGCGCAGGATTGGTTTAATAACAACAACTGCGCTCTCAGCGGTTTCGAGCGCATCAACCTGACCACCGGAGCGCTCCAGGGCAATCCCGGCAATCCACGGTTGTATCAGACAACACTCGATTTGGTGGCGATCTTCGGCGCAACCAACAGGCCGCTGGCCAGTATCACATTTACTCAAGCGTCCGGCGCAGGCGCCACTGCCGTTTATGCCGTGAGCGGTGTCCGCGGCGCGGTAACGAACGGCCCATTTGCCGCGCCGACCGTTACGAACTCGCCCGCAATGGCCGTGCAAACGCGCTCGGCTACAGTTGGCGGCCAGGTGCTGAGCACCGGCGGTGACGCACCCGAGGTATTGACTTATTTTGGCCCAACGAACGCCGGAACGAATGCCGCCGCTTGGGCGCAACAGGTCTTTCTTGGAGTGCAGACCAATTCGTTCGCTCAAACCTTCAATGGGCTGAGCCCCAATACAACGTATTATTTCACCGCTGCCGCCGTTAACTCCGCCGCGACAGCCTGGGCCACGCCGGTCCAAAGTTTCACCACGCCGGCTGCGGCCCTGGCCAGTGTGACCAATCTGCCCGCTTCCAACATCTCGACCAATTCCGCCTTGCTGTCCGGGCAAGTCCTCTCTACCGGCGGCGATGCCCCCACGGTGACCATTTATTACGGACCGTCCAATGGCGGCAACAACCCTGGCTCATGGGCACACAGCCTGGCTTTGGGCATGCAGGTCGGAACATTCGCCGCGATGGCGACAGGCCTGGCGCCCAGCACGACGTTTTATTTCAATGCTCAAGCAGTTAACGGAGCAGGCCAGGCTTGGGCCTCACCCGTAGCGTCCTTCACTACACCTGCAACCAACGCGCCGCCTTCGCCGTTCGTGCCCTGCCTGACCTACCGGTATCGCAACGACCGTGCCGGTGCGAACACGAATGAAACCCAGCTCACGCTCGCGAATGTGAATACGAACACATTCGGCAAACTGTTTTCTTACCCAATTGACGGTTACATGCCCGCGGAGCCGCTGATCCTCACCAATGTGAACATCCCGGGCAAAGGCGTTCACAACGTTGTGTTCGCCGTCACGGAGCACAATAGCGTTTATGCTTTCGATGCCGATGGGGGCGGAACACTTTGGCAGGTCAGCCTCATCAATGCGGCCAACGGCGTCTATACCATTGACGCCAGCCACGACATTCCCTCAGCCGGCGCCGGCTTCGACGGCCCCGAACTGGGCATCAACGCTACTCCCGTCATTGACCCTGTCACCGGCACGATCTATGTCGTGACCGAAACGAAGGAGATCTCGGGAGGTGTGACAAACTTTTACAACAAGGTCCATGCCCTGGACGTTACCACCGGCGCCGAGAAGTTCGGTGGTCCTGTCGTGCCGCAAGGCTCCGTGCCGGGTATCGGCGATGGCCACGATGCCAATGGGAACGTTCCCTTTGTTCAGTTGAAGCATCACATTCGCGAGGGCCTGCTGCTGGTCAATGGAGTTCTGGTTGTCCCTTTCACGGGGCATTACGACTACTCGCCGTACCACGGTTGGATATTTTCTTTTAACGCCTACACGCTGGCGCAGACCGGCATGTGGAACGCCACACCTAATGGCGGGTTGGGCGGCTTCTGGGAAGCAGGCTGTGCTCCTGCGGCTGATCCCCAGGGTTACATTTATCTCGAGAGCGGAAACGGCACGTTTGATTCAGCTCACGCCACTTATGGCGATGCAGTGCTGAAGCTGGCCATCACCAATGGCCTGACGCTTCTGGATTGGTTCGTGCCTTACAATCAGCTTGATCTGTTCATCCGTGACATTGACGTCGGCTCAGCAGGCAAGATCATCCTGCCCGATTCGGTTGGCACCGTGGCCCATCCCCACTTGATGGTTGCGGGCAGCAAGGCGGGCACCTTCTGGCTTCTCGATCGCGACAACATGGGACACTACAACCCCGCAAACGATTCTCAGGTGGTCCAGGAGGTCGCCGGGCAGGTCGGCGGCATGTGGTGTACGCCCTCTTATTACAATGGTCTGCTGTATTACGCCGCCAACAGTGATCACGTGAAAACTTTCGCCCTCACCAATGGGGCAGTCAGCACCACTCCGATTGCGCAATCTACTAACACCATGAGTGGCAACGGCTGTACACCCACGGTATCGGCCAATGGAACGAACAATGTAATCCTTTGGGTCTTTGAAACCGGCGGCGGCACCGCCGTCCTTCACGCGTTTAACGGCACGAATGTCGCCCGGGAGCTCTATAGCAGCAGCATGGTCAGCGCGCGCGATGGCGCCGGCGCGCCCGCCAAATGGGTCGTCCCAACAGTCGCCAATGGCAAGGTATATGTCTCCGGCCGCACCGCGCTTACGGTGTATGGCAACAGCACGTTTCTTCCCCCGCCAGTCATCGCGCCAAGTGGCGGGGTCTTCACAAACTTTGTTTCTATCACTATCACCGATGCCGTCAACGGCGCCTCGATCTATTATACTCTGAATGGCACCACTCCCACGACCAACTCAACCCTCTACACCGGACCGTTTGTACTTTCGCAAAGCGCAGGCGTCCAAGCCATGGCCACCATGCCCGGTTCTGCCAACAATCCAACTGCGCTCGCCACATTCGTCAACGTAAACGATTTGGGCCGCGGCACCGGGCTGGTTGGCCAATATTACGCCAATACATTTCCGAATAACCCCTTCGTCGGTTCGCCGCTCGTGCGCACTGATGCCGTCGTGAACTTCGTTTGGCCATCCGGCACATCGCCCGATCCGAGCATCCCTCCCACCAATTACACGATCCGGTGGACTGGCATGGTTCAACCGTACTTCAGCGAGGCTTACACGTTCTATACCACCACGGACGACGGCGTCCGGCTGTACGTGAACGGCCAGCTTCTGGTTGATAAATGGGTTGCGCAATCGCCCACGACCTGGAACGGCACCATCGGGCTCCAGGCCCATCAGCTTTATCTGATCGAAATGGATTTCTACCAGGCCGGAGGCGGGGCGCAGGCAACACTTTCCTGGAGCAGCCCCTCCACAGCCCAGGGTGTCATTCCTCAAAGCCAGCTTTACCCAATCACGACTCTGCCTCCGGTTTCTTTCATCGGCTCACCCACGCTTAGCGGCGGAACATTCCAGGTGCAGGCTTCCGGCATGGCCGGCGGCAACTATATCTTCCAGGGCACGACGGACTTCCTGAATTGGGTTTCCCTCAGCACCAACCTCGCGCCCTCGAACATCTTTAACCTCATAGACCCTGGCGCCACCAACTTCCCCAACCGCTTCTACCGCACCCTCGAGCATTAGGTGGAGCGCGGACACCATCGTCCGCGCGAAGGAAATCAACGCAAAGGCGCAAAGATGCAAAGGCGCAAGGAATGAACAACGCATCAATCCATCCAGATATTCGAATTTAAAATATTTGTACCCCTAAAAATATAAGTGGACAAGATTAGAGGATCTGTGGTAGATAAAGTGCAAGTTCGATGAACACTTGCGTCAACATATTAGCGCCGAAGTGGCCGATGACGATGTCAGCGGAACAAGCGACACGTCATAGTGAGCCAACCGGAGGCTATGCGTTCAGCCTCGGACTATCCCTGGCTGGCAGACCCCGAAGGCTTTCGGGGAAGCCCAATTCGGATAGATTGAAGGTGAGCAGGTAAACGAACCAATATAGGATTTTTCGCCCTGCTTACCGGAATGGAAGCAGGGTTTTTTATTGTCCATAAACAGAGCCGCGACCGTGAGGGAGCGCGGAACAAGTAACAAAAGGCAGAGCACTGTGAACGAAGAGAAAGCGACGTCTTGATGATGTCACCTGGCACAATTAATTGCGGATTTCGGACTGCGGAGTGCGGATTGGCTGAACAAAGAAAAACAGCCAAAGCCGCGGGGGGAGCGCTCTGCACTCCGCGCTCCAAAGTCCGCAGTCAAAGCGGCTGGATTTTACAATTTAAGGGCTTCGTAGGAGGTGTGCCCCAAAACACCGAAAGAACCACCGTGAAACCGTGGGTTGGTATCTGAGACCGGATAGCAAGAGGTGTTTGTTCTTTGTCGAAAGGGCCGGGAGCGTGAAACGAAACGCTCCCGGCCCTTTGAATTTCACTGCGGGGAGAATGAGATTCAGGCGAGCCTCATACGCTCTGCCTTCGTGGGTGCGACTCCCACCCCCGCTACCAATTTTATTCGCTTTTGCTCGCTCCCGTAGCTGAATAGAAAAGCACCCCGTTGTCTGCGGGAAGTTCTGTGGGTGCAAGTCCCACCGGGAGCGCCAATTTCTCGGAGCGTAGCTCAGTCTTCAGAGCCGCAGGTGAAAATCCTGCCGTTCCGACCATTTCACTGCTCAGTCGGATAATGAGTAGTCCGCCCGCCTGTTAAGCGGGATGGTGCTGGTGCGAATCCAGCCTGAGCAGCCATTCTCCAATGCTCGCGTAGCTCAATCACCAGAGCGCGATTCTTCTAAAATCGGAGATGAAGGTGAGAGTCCTTCCGCGAGTGCCAATTCCTTCAGGGTGTAATGTCAGTAGCAGACGGCCTCGCCCGGAACGAGGAGGTCGCAGGTGCAACTCCTGCCACCCTGACCATTTCGGATGGTTGGCAGAGCAGTAATGCCCC
>PSRM01000069.1 GCA_003176045.1 Verrucomicrobiota bacterium
CTACAAGCCGGAGACGCTGCCCCTGTAGGCCGGGTGCCCTCACCCGGCGTCAGGGAGTGTGAAATATCCGGGTGAAACAGTTTGCCGAATCCGCTCGTCCTCCACCACCGGGCTAAAGCCACGGTGCTAATGAGAGGCGGCGCTTGCCGGTGAAATGCGTTGGCTGTAGCGGTAAAAATGGACATAAAAGACCCTCTTTGTTTCATAACAATCACTTTCTGATGCGTTTTAAGAGACACGCCCTGGGTTATCGGCATTCGACTACTTAATTCTTAAGAAATTCCCGATTGAGGTTACAAGATTATATGACGAAATCGGCTTCCAGCCATTCATTTCAGAGACATAAGTATGTGACACGGAACTGAGGGATTTCTTAGACGAAATGCAATCGGAACAGAGTTTAACCGATGAGTTACATGGCAACACCGCGTTGTGCCATTGTACAAGATTTCTTGTCATTATTTGGCAAATATGCCCATAATATGACAATCCTCCCGCTGCAGACTCACGGTCCGCCTCTGACTGAGTCAGGAACCACGGGCTACAGAGTTGTCAAGAGTTTGCAAAAGAACAAAAGAATCCTGTCATCTGCAGAAAGCACCGGTGAACTGTGGGAAGCTGGAAATCAGATACACAGAAAAGGCTGTCCCTGCGCCGCCCTCCTGTTACGCCTGTTCATAGTGGGACGGCAGATGTCGGGCCAGAAGCAGCCGTGAACCGGAACACACAGCTAACAACAGACAATGCCGATACCACGTCGGCTACAGAGAAAGCTTAAAGCATGAGCGACATCGTTGATATTTACACAAATGCGATTTACGACAATTTGCGGCCGATGTATGCCAACTGGCAACCGGGTTCGCCGATTGAACTGGGCGACTATGGGTTTTTGGATCGCAAGCACTTCGTGCATCAGGGGAACGTGAAGGACCTTGGCATCACATTTCAGCCACGGAACGATACTTCAACGGACCAAATTAACTTCTCCTCAAAGGGGAATACCAAGGTGACCCTTAATGCAGCCGGTTCCGGCCCGGTCGGATCTGGGGTGACGGTTAAGGCGAGCCTGCAGGTTGATTTTTCGAGCGAGGAGGCGGTGTTCTTCAACGCCGCTGAATGCGCTTATGATATGATCCAGGACAAGGTCGCGTTGGGCACGCAGATAATGGACCGATTCAAGAAGAAGACTTGGAACAGGGACTGGGTTGTTGTTACAGACATCGTGAACGCAGGAGCGACAACGATTGCGATTTCGGGGAGCCAGAGTTCATCGGTCGTCTTTCAAGCCTCAGGAAGCGTGCCGCAAATAAACCTGGCGGACGCTTCGATTGGCTTAAGCGTGGTTGCGTCCTCGAATGTAGCGTTGCAAATAGCCGCGCAGAAAGGCATGAGCCCCCTAATCGGGCTTTCAAAAATCCAACATGCGTTTTTGTTCTTTGGTAATCAGTTCCAACCTAAATTGGCGATGACGAGCTTTCCACTGCCGAGGCTTGCAACGACTGCCGAAGCTGGAGATCCAGAACGGAACCCGGCCTACTTTGGACAGCTAAAGTGACAAAGAGGTCGAAGAACCCGGCCGAACTTGGCCTGGAAGAAAGGAATTATGCCACAATTCGTTAGCCAGCCGGACTTGCATGCGGGAGACGTGCTGCTGTACCACGGGGACTCGTTCATTTCAAAACTAATCCGGCTGTTCGACGGCACCGAATATAGTCATGCTTCAATTTGGACGGGCACCCAAGTGGTCGAAGCGCTGGGCGAGGGCGTCGTTGGGAGGGACCTCAAGCCCAGCGTGGCAGGCGCCAAGTTTGTGGATGTTTACCGGTATGTGAACAAAGACACTGGCCAGATGCTTGGGGATGACGGATCCCCGTTGCCGGCGAAGCCAGTTTTAGCGCAGGCCGACCAGTTCGAAAAAGATCACGACCGATACGCTTACGAAGAGATTCTGCTCCTGGCGGTGTTGGCTTCCACGCGCCAGGTTACTGCCCCCATCCCGTTCCTGGGCCTCATAGTGCGCAACATCCTCGATCACGCTGCCGACGTGGTGGCGCGGCTGACGTCAAGCGGAAAGGAGCCGCTGATTTGCTCGGAGCTGGTGTATCGGTGTTACGCTCAAGCCGGAGCCGGATACCAGATTCGGATTCGAGGAGCCGATCTGGCTCAAGCCATGGCCGCATCCCTGAGCACCATCAGTCCGGTGGCAAGCGAAGGAGGGGCCGACTACGGGGAGGCGGCGGCAGTGTTTCTGGAAAACTATGAGGCCGCGAAAAGGCCGTCGCACCTTAAAGCCCTGGCCAGCGCGGGCGTCACTTCGGCGTCCGGAGCTCCTCCGTTGACCGCGGCGGTGGCAGACTTTGTGACGCCAGGAGATTTGAAGAAAAGCCCCGACCTCCAGATGCTCGGGACCCTGCGGGTTTAGTGCGCGGAAGCTATTGCGAAAACCAATGCCACATAGAAGAAAACGGCCCGAACGACCTCCTAAACGCCGCCAACCTCCAGGATTTGGCGAGACGGTGGTTGCCGTGGGCATGTCCGAACCAGATCCGCCAGTCGCGGCGGGGCCTATCGTAGCCGCTGCTGCTCCTGTGATTTCAACCGGCCCCAGCCAGACCAAAAGCCGGACAGGACCCATGTTGAGGCACGTTCTTGCGCGGCTCGAAACGGAGTCTGTTCCGAAAGGGATGGTGCGAATGGTCATGGATATGTCCGAAAGCGAGGCGCCTGCGGTTCTGCCTCTTTCCTTGTCCATCCCCAGAGTGATCCCGCAAAAAGGCGAAGGGTGGCGACATTACAAGGCACGCGCGCTCGACGTGCTTGGCCCGATTGGAGAGTGGATGAAGGCCAATGCCGGGTTGAATTGTCAGCCGGTGCTCTCCTGCCTGGCGTTGCAAGCCGTCGGCGGCAAGGGACAAATTGACGAAGCGCTCAAGCATCCACAACTTGAGGTCGTCGAACTTGATCCGCTCTTGAACGCCACGTTGCTGGACGACGTCGTCAAAGACATCGAACTTCCACTCTATCAAGTGCGTCATCCCGGCGCGGCGGACGGCGCCGGCGTCCGAGTTGCGGTCCTGGACTCTGGAATTGACACGAAGCACCCTTGGTTGGTTGTGGCGCAGAGCGTGTCCACTTGTGGGGAAAGTGTTGATGTGCCCGGCCGTCACGGGACGCATGTGGCCGGGTGTATTGCATCGCATGATTCGATTTACGGCGGAGTGGCGCCGGGCGTTGAGTTGCTCAACATCAAGGTCCTTGATTCTGCCGGTCGCGGGCAACCTACGTTCATTACGCGCGGCATTGACGCTGCCCTCGATGCCGGGGCTCAGGTTATGTCATTGAGTCTGGGATTCAATCATTTACCGAGTTGGTCCAACGGCGGACAAGGCTGGGCATGCCCGGACGGTGACTGTCAGTTGTGCCGAGCCGTCAACACCGCCGTCCAAACGGACGGAGTCATCGTGGTCGTGGCCGCTGGCAACGAGCACGAACGCGCCGAGTTCCTGCGCAATAGCGGCTCACCGGCTTCTTTCGATACCGAACTGGGCTGTCCGGGCCAAGCGCGGGAAGCAATCACGGTCGGGGCCATTACGAAAGAAACGTTTCTTACCGCGTCCTTCAGCAGCCGGGGACCATCCGCCTATGGCGCGGCAAAGCCGGATATTGCGGCGCCAGGCGTCAACGTCACCTCGGCTCTGGTGGCTCCGCGCGACCCGGCGGGCAATGTGCGTCCCAACCTTAACCGAGGCGAGTTGAGTCTGACGCTGAGCGGGACGTCTATGGCTGCCCCGATCATCACGGGGGCGATCGCTTTAATCCGTCAATTGCGCAGCGCCTCTGGTCAGGATGTTAGCCCTGCAGCGATTCGAAACCATTTGCTCACGCGCGGATTGCGGCATTTGGCGGCTCCGACCCGCGAAGTAGGGGCTGGACGGCTGAATCTGAGCGATTTATAGTAGAGAATGGATCAGAAGCTCCTGGAGAAGCTCCGGCAGAAGCAGGGTTTGGTGCAAATGCCCGATGGCAGCGAAGGGGTGCCGGTAACCCTGCAATTCAAGGGTGAAGTGCCCGCCGCGCCGAGACCTGAGCGTAAACGGTGGTTGATTAATCACTTTTGCGGGCTCGGCAAACAGCTCGCTAATTTTCCGGTCATGATTGACCCGGACTCGGTGTCAGTCTCCGGCCAAACGGTGGAAGCCGTGTGTCCGACGGATCGTCTGTCCGAATTCCGCGCAGCCGTCGAGCCAACCGGCCATCGCGTGGATGTCCTGCGCACGATGCAGGCGGTGCCGGAGGTAAAGACAGTGTAAGCAAGCTGTCTGCCAGCTTGCTTGGTCTTCTTCCCAAGCAGATAAAATCCACCACTCGTTCTGGTAGGCAGATAAACCGCTCCGGGGCCGCACCACACCTAAGCCTGGCATAGGCCAAAGTGCTCATAATCCATGATTTCGTTTCAGAGGGTTGATGGGTTAGAATTGGGATTTCCTACTATGAACAGGCGTGACAGACGGGGGCGCAGGGACAGGGTTTTGTCAGGAAATAGCAAATAGGCAATAGCCGAGGATAGACCGCGGACAACGGACTTCAGACTACGGAGGACAGAGTGGCCCCCCGCCAGCAAATGGCAAATGGCAGTTGGCAAATGTCCTGGGCGAGAAGGGCTTGATTGCAGATTTGAGCACCACCACTTGTATGCTTCGCCAGGCTGGTCCAGGCCACTGAACTGGATGATAACTTTCCGAGTTACAGATTGGGGAGCACTTCAATATTGGAGAGGAGAAAAGTATAATCGCCCAAAACACTCCCTTCGGCCCGGACCTTCTTCCCTACAAGTTTCTCGAGTTCTGGATCGCGAAATGGATTTCCACCACGGCGCCGCAGCACGTATTCGCGTTCCGGCGTAACAAGGAAGACGCCATCATGCTCGCTCTTGGAACCTGCTCCAAAGGCCTTTTTTACTATGCTGCCGGTTTCTTGCACCTATCTACTATACATCGTCTCCAGGGAGAATGCATCAGCTCAGCGCCATAGCAACATTCGCAGGGCTTACCGAGTGCTGTGCCGTCGCGGCGGACGAAATTACCCTTCTGATATGCCATGAAGTAACCAAGGAGAACATTGCCGAAAGCGATTTCCGAGTTGCTCTTTGCTGTTGCCAAAATCTTGTACTGTTGGGGGTCGTACGGGTCTGACATGACGGTATAGAATTCACAGGCGAAATCCTTCAACTCGCCAGGACTAAACTTTATGTCACCGCCAGTGATTTGGTTCTGGACCAATTTTTTGACGACCGAATGGCGCGCAAGACCGGCGGGAATGGGGGATTTCTCGTCCGGAGAGTATTTCACAGGGGATGCGCTAAAGGCAACGTTCATCGCGGTCTCTCTTTTCTCGCCGATTCCCCCTAGAACTTGCTGGGCCAATTTTTGAACTCCATACGGCCTGGTATCCAGTTTCATCATGAGATCTGCCTCAGCCGGTGGTTTTTGATTCAGCAGGGCTAGCATGCTTTTTGCCTGCCTCGTTGTTGTGACAGATGCGCAAGCTGTGAGAAGGAGAAGGGACAAAGGTGCAATTACGGCGCGCACAGTTTTCATATGTTGTTTTCCTACTATGAACAGGCGTGACAGAGGGGGGTGCAGGGACAGGTTTTTCTCAGAAATGATGTGAAAAATCGAAAGCGGCAGGATTGGGGATTTGAGGATTCAGATTTCAGAAAGGAGCGCGTCGGCCCGGGAATAGCCAAGACTGCAGGCGTAGTCAAGGAATGCGACGAGGTTGGCCGGATGGCCTGACTCAGCGCTTCAGCGGTCCGAAGGGGGCGATTTTAGGATTGGACCAGGGGCCGTGGTATTCGCCGGATTCAGGTTCGGTGGAGGGGGCGGGGGCCTTGTCCGAGCGGACCTGAACAGCGTAGGTGCCCTTTTCGGGATCAATGGGAACAACCCCGAACTGGCTATCCAAATCTTCCAGGCTGACGCCAAGTTTGTCGGCTGCCTCACCGAGGCTCGGTTGATGTTCCGATGCGGTGAGAGTCATCAGCACGAATGGCGCTCCGTCTTTCACATACACAAAATCGCATGGTCCGGCATTGAATTCAAGGGCGGCGGGCCGCTCAGAGCCCCAGGGCCGCAACGATAGCCGGCGGGTCAATGATGCCGAAGCCGTAGTCCCGGTCCCATCCCGTTGGAAGACCAGCGGTTTTCCGGGCATTGTTGCGGATGTTGTTAAAAAGGCTGGCGGTGGTCAAAGTGGCGGGGGGAATTTTGGGTGAGGAGCGTAATGCGGCGACGCAGCCGGCGGCGACCGGGCAGGCGGCGGAGGTGCCGCTGTCCGGCGTACCCGCCCCGAAGGCTTCGGAGCCAAGGAAATGAGTATAGGATGTGACGTCGGGTTTTTGCTGGTACATTTTGGGGATAGAGGGGCCTTGGGAGGAGTAGCCGACACGCACGTCTTGCGTATCACAGCCAGCCAGTGTCAACACCTCCTGAACAGCACTGGCGCCCATAATTGCTCCGGTCGTCCTGCCTAGACATCGAGTGTCGGCGCATGGGGCGCCACAATTGCCGGCGGCGAAAAGGACATCAATGCCTGCGCGGGTCACGGCGGCGATTTGGAGATTGAAAGGATGGCGAGGATTGTCGCAGTAACGTCCCGGGTGTCCGGCGGGAAAATCCCAGCTTGGATGAAAGATACCCCAGCTATTGCTGGCCACCAGGGCCTGGTAGCGGCTCAAAGGACCGCTGGCCCGGCTGCTGAGCATAAAACCATAGGCAGCCAGCGCTGCGCTCAAGGTGCCGGACATGTAGGAGCCGCTGCCAGGATAATGCGCGTTGAGCACCGGAAAATCCACCAGGGCGGCCTGCGGGGCAGCGATCTGGGTATCGAAGGCGCACATGGTGCCGTGATTGACAGGCCAGCCCCCGGGAGGGGGCGGGGGAGTGCCTGGCGGACTCCAGGATGCCCGGGCGTCCAAGTTTGGCTGGCGGCCAAGCTTGGTCGTGAGATAGGGCAGATTGATTCCCGTATCCACAATGGCGAGGGCGACTTTCCGTCCGTCGAGGTTTTTTCCCTGGAGCATCGGGACGTTGAGCTTCGCGGCGACGGCAGCCGCATTGCCGAGAGGCGGAGTGCCGCCGCAGGTGATAAAGGACGCAATCCGCGGGTCGGCGAAGATTTCCGCGTCCCCGGCACGCTGGCTGACTTCGGTAACGTCGTTCGCCTCGACGTGGCCGCGTACGGCGAAATAGGCCGAGCGCTCGGGCTGGAATGATTCCATGGTCAGCACACTGGCATCGTCTCTGGCGCCCAAAGGCACTGCCGCAAAAGTAGCATCAAGTGTTACTCCCGGATACGAAGGGGTCTGCGTAGTGTCTAACCCCGCTGCGGTTTTGGTAGCGGCTGTGGTGGCGGACATCTGCAAGCTTTTATGTTGCGGCACGATCAGTAAAACAGGTATTCGCATAATGTTTCTTTCGCTAATTCAGACGTGAATCGTCGTCTTTCGTTCTCGGCTGTTTGGTCCGGCATCTGCCGTCCCACTATGAACAGGCGTGGCAGACGGGAGCCGCAGGGACACATTTTCCTTAAAAATAGAATACTGCAACCAACGGCATGGCGAACGCCATGTGCTCTTGATGTTAAGATAACGAGCCTTTGGTTGCGCCCTCGGTTTAGTATGCTATCCTTTGCCTTCGTATGAGGACATCCAAGGTCTTATCCGTGTTTCGCTTTATTTGGCTGGTGGCGCTTTTGGCGGCGGCGCCGATTTTCGGCCAAACCAATGGTTACGAAGGCCCCAGGTGGGCGCTGGCCGATTCGAAGCAGGCGCTTGCGGCGGCGAACGAAATTACCCTGGCCAAGTACCCGGATTGCGACGAGGCGACGGTCGAAAGGAAAATGGTGCGGGTTTATCGGGCGGATGGCACGGGGGAAGCGCAGGATGAAACCTTCACCAAGGTGCTCACCGAAAAGGGTAAACGCAACAATCGCACACTGGGCGAGAGCTTTCTGTTGCCCTATTTCACGAACATTGTCGTGGCGTTGGAGGTCATCCGGCCTGACGGCACGGTGCTGCCCGTGGACATCGCCGCCAACTCGAAGGAAACCATTGATGAAAGCCAGATGTCGATGAACATTTACGACCCCAATAGCCGGGTCCTCCAGGTGAACATTCCCAGGGTCGAAATCGGCGATGTCGTCCATTCCGTGGTGCGCCAGACCACCATGCGCTCGATCATTCCGGGCGAGTTTGCAGAATATAACGTGTTCGAGGGCGGCGGGTTTCTTCGGCACGCCTCTTACGAAGTCTATTCGCCGGCGGATCGGCCCCTCAAACGCATCGCCTTGCGAGACGAGATCAAGGGGACAATCACTTATACAAAACAAGAAGCCGCGGGAGGTGGCACGATTCATCGCTGGGAAGTGAACAACGTCCCGCGCATGTTCGACGAGCCATCCATGCCGCCTTACGAAAACACTTTGCAACGGCTGATGGTAAGCACGACGCCGGATTGGCAGACGGTCTCAAAATGGTATTGGGAACTCTCGAAGCCGCATCTTGATGCGACCGAGCCGGAGATGAAAAAGACAGCCGATGACCTGATCGCGAACGCGGGGACAGACATGCAGAAGATCAAAGCCATCTTCTATCACGTTTCGAAGAAAATCCGCTACATGGGCCGCACGCCGGAACAGGACCGGCCAGGTTTCGAGCCGCACGATGTAAAGCTGACGTTTGGGCGGAAATACGGCGTGTGCAGGGATAAGGCAGCCCTGCTGGTATCTCTTCTGCGCACGGCCGGTCTGAATGCCTATCCCGTGCTCATCAACGTGGGCACGAAAAAGGACGAGGAAGTTGCCGAGCCCTTTTTCAATCACGCCATTGTCAGCGTCGAACTGAACAAGGGTGAGTACGTGCTGATGGATCCCACGGACGAAAACACGCGCGACCTGCTTCCATCATCCGAGTGCAATCAGAGTTACCTGGTCTGCCGGCCCGAAGGCGAGGTCATCAAAGTCAGCCCGGTCAAATCGCCCGAGGAAAACATGATGCGCGTAAAAACCACTGCTACTTTGAGCGCGTCGGGCTCGCTTCAGGGCAAATCCGACCTGTCATTCGACGGGATCAATGACAACGCCTACCGCAACGCGTTCGCGCGAATGAAGCCCGATGACCAGCGCCGCTTTTTCGAACGCAACCTCAAACACGTGATGCCCGGCGCTCGGTTGACTTCGTTACAACTCACGCCGACGAACATGCTCGATATGGCGGAAAACATCCACGCCACGCTTGAGTTCTCGGCGGACGGCATGACCGCCTCCGGCAGCGGCAAATCTGTGGTCAGCCTGCCCTGGGTGGGCAAAGGGTTGGGCCTGGTCAATTTCATTCTGGGCGGCACCGGGCTGGAGAAGCGCAAATATCCTATGCAAACTCACATCGCCTGCGGTCTCGAAGAGCACATGAGCATTTCACTGGGGGGCGGATTTGCCGGAGCGATCTCGATGCCTTCTTGCTCGCCCACCAATGACGAATGTCTGAGCTACAGCCAGAGTTTCAATTGCGACAAGAACGCCCTGGAGTGCTCCAGAGAGCTGAAGTTGAAAGTGGTCGAGTTTTCGCCGGCGCAATATATGAAGCTGAAGAAGACGCTCGAGCTTCTCGAATATGACGCCCGCAAAGCGCCGGTGATGGCCCTGGCGAAGGACGCGCTCGTAAAAGTCGCGGATTCTACTTTCGCCGACGTGGACCCGCCTATCGAGTCCAACGCGAGAATCCTTGAAAGTCAAAAAGACCTCGAGATCAAGGACCCTCGCACATCGGTCTATCGAGTGAAATACTCCAAAAAGATTCTCACTTACAGCGGCAAGGTCCGCGAGGCCGAAGTGAAGATTGATTTTAACCCTTCCTGCCAGGAAGCGAAGATCATCCGGGCGGTGACTATCTCCAAAGCCGGCGAGCGCCAGGAGATCTCCAAGGATGAAATGAGTGTCATGGACGCCGGGTGGAACGCCTCGGCCAAACGCTACACCGGCGGCAAGATTCTCGTCGCCAATCTTCCGGGTGTGGACATCGGCTCGACCATCGAAGTGGAATTCGAAATCACCAGCAAGAACAGGCCATTCCTGGCGGGATCCGAATCCTTCCAGTTTCCGGATGACCTGGATCAGAAAACGTTTCATCTAACGGCGCCAGCAAATCTCAAAATCCAGAAGCTCGTGACTGGGCCGGCCGGAATTATTGCGCAAGAATCACCCAATGCGTCCGGAGGCGCGGAGCGTCTTGGAGTGCGCCAGTCCTCTGGCGCTTTGGCTGCGACTGCTCAAAACGATCCAAAAGCGCTCACGATGGATCGGGAGCGCTCTCCAAAAGCTTCGCCAGATTCAGACACGCCTGGCGGTAAGCAGCAATTCACCTGGACCGCCACCCACGTCAAACCGCTGCCCGCCGAGCCTCAACTTCCGCCCGGTTGGCTTTACGCCGCCGAAGTCGGCTACTACGTGGGCGATCTCAAGAACTATCTGGATGAACTCCAGCAAACCTTGACGGACAGGTCTTTGAAGCGCGACAAGGCTGCGCAAACCGCCCGCGAATTAACCAATGGTAAAAGCCGCGTGGAATCCATTCGTGCCATCCGCGATTTTGTCGCCAAAAACATCCGCCTCGCCGGCCCTTCGTTCACAGAATTGCCGCTCTCGGAGCTTTCCGCCGCGGACACGAGCCTGGCCGACGGCTACGGCCACGCAGCCGACCACGCCATCCTGCTTCACGCCATGCTTAGTGCCGCAGGGCTCAAACCTCAGTTCGTATTGGCCTCGACGTTGCCGCCGATCTCTGAAATCACGAAAATCACTTCCTCATTTCCGCTGCCGTATTCTTTCAGTATCCCGTTGGTTCGAGTCACGGCGGACGGTGAAACCTACTACCTTAATGACACCGATCAATATGCCCGCCTGGGCTCGACGTCTTTTGATGGCAGACTGGCCCTGATTCCATCCAGCGGATCTATCGAGACTATCAAAGCGGCGCGGAACTGCGCGGATAAAGTCGAAACCACATACACTTTATCTTTGTCCGACAATGGCAAGACGCGGCTAGGCATGACGCGTCATTTTTACGGCACGCATTACGATGGCAAGAACCGCTACTTCTCTGAACTTCCACCCGAGGAACGCCGGCGTTACTTCCAGGAAATCGTCTCTGGGATCGCCCAGGGCGCGCGCCCCATCGGAGATTTGGTCACCAAATTCGATACCTATCCCGGCTTGGAGCAATACACGGTGGAGATGGACAATTACGCAGTAGCAGATGGCAAATACCTCTACTTCGACTTGCCATTCACCCCATCCCTCTTCGCCTCAGGCGCCGATCACCGCACCCTGCCGCTCTTTTTGGCCGGCACCGACCGAAGCGTCATTCGCACCGAAATCCAGTTGCCGCCCGGCTTCAAGCAGGTGGTTATTGAGCCAAAGACCGAAACTCTCAAGCCGCCGGGTGGCGGCGGCATCGCGCACATAAGCGGAAAGAATTCAGGTGACAAATGCGTGTTCACCCACGACATCGAGGCCTCCTCCGCCCTCGTGCAACCAAAGGATTATCCTGCGATGCTCAAAGTGCAGGCGGAGTTGGCGAAAAAGTCGTCAAGAGTATTTTTATTGGAGAAGCAGTCAGTGGTTATTAGTCCGTAGCCAGTGGTCCGTAGTCAGTAGTCAGTAGTTAGTCGCCGGCGTTGAGTGACGGCCCATGTGCTTATGAATGCGGTTCGCTCAGCAATAGAGGCTCTCGTAATTGGGGTTGCAGTTTGCGCCGCCGCTGCTCCAGACCTGGAAACGGCGATACTTTCGTTCCCTGAACAAAACGCGCAGGAGTATCGCCCCGACATGGCCGTCCGATGTGCGAACAGGCTCATCGCTGCTGGGCCGCAGGCTGCCATAGCCGCGCTAGACAGCATCAAGCTTCCAAGAGGCCTACTTGAGGAAAGTGAGCGGATTAACGAGAAGGTTTGTCACCTAACCCGGTTGATCTTCACTGCAACGAATGCTGCTTCTGAACTTCGCGCGCCCCGACTAGGTGCTCTCGATCGCCTACCGTATAACAGCATGGCGGGTACAAACTGGCCAGATCTGCCGTTTTTGATCACAAACGGGATACCACTTTCAGTCAGCCTTGGCTACATCGGGGTGGGTAAAAGCGAGAGGTTTCCGAACTACTTAGCTTACTGCAAGACTACTGGCGTTTTCCGCAGGGAACCATTTGCTATACCGACCTATAGGACCGTGAGCAACTCTCTCGCCCAGCTATTCGATTCCCCACGCTGGAAATCTTTGAAATGGAGCGATGGAGGTCCCGGCTGGCGATATAAACTGGATGAGTCATACGCCAAGACTTTGCTCTGGAAGCAGGCTGAAAATATGCGATCCAACACCCGATGAGGCCAGGTACTCTGCTCGCCTATTCGCTATTCCAACGCAGCAGTCGACATTCATGTAGGTCCTGCGGTCTTGTGGTCCCGTGGTCCTGTGGTCTCTTTCCGGTGGGTAAAGGCCCGTAGGAAATCGCCCCCTTCTTGGGAAGTTAAGCACCTGATGGCCTCATCTGGAAGAGTTGGCGAGATTGAGCCATGACCAGAAAGTGGAGCGGATTCCTGCCGCAAAACCAGTTGATAATCGAGCGGTGGCTGCGGTTGGAGACCGGCCAATCCCTGCACCAACCCACTGCCACCGTCCATATCACCGTCCGTGGGAAAGCTGAGAACGGAAGCGAGGTGACTAAAAAACTCCTCGCCGTGGGTCTGCACAGGCGGAGGTGAACGTCTTAACGCAAAGGCGCCAAGACGCAAAGCTCCGGAGCGCGGACATTCTTGTCGACATTCTTGTCCGCAGCAAGCCGGAGCGGAAGTGCACGCTATGAACAATCTGGGCCCGTGTGCGTTCGAACGTTGCTGCGGAGAGGAATGTCCGCGCTCCGGCCCAAACGCGGGGCGCATCTTGACAGTACCACCATTGTGGCATAATGGACGGATGTTCGGTTCCTCAACCAATGAGAACAAAG
>PSRM01000146.1 GCA_003176045.1 Verrucomicrobiota bacterium
TGGTAGCTCAGTCGGTAGAGCAGCGGCCTTTTAAGCCGTTGGTCCTGGGTTCGAGTCCCAGCCAACCCACCAATTTCATGATCCAATCCATGCTGGCTTCCTTGGCAAATCGCCATTCCCCGGTTGACAAATTGGCCAAAGTATAACATCCTTGTTATACATGAAGACAGCCACGGTTAGGCAATTGCGACACGATTTCGGCAGTGTTCTGACGTGGGTTGAGGCCGGGGAGGCGGTGGCGATCAGCAAACGCGGCAAAATCATCGCGTGCCTAACTCCTCCGCCAGCGCCCAAAAAGCCGCGCAAGGCCAGGAAACATCCCGATTTTCTCGGACGACTCAAGCGTATTTACGGGGACAAAATCGTGCACGGTGACGTTGTGGTGGAAGAACGCAAGTCCCGGCCCTATTGATCCCCTGCGCCATGCCCGCTTATCCCGATACGAGCTTCCTAGCCCGCATCTATCTTCCTCACGCCAACTCCGCCAAGGCGTCGGCCTGGATGCAGCGTTCCACCGAGCCTCTGGCCTTTACTCCTCTTCACCGGCACGAGTTACGCAATGCAGTTCGCCTGAGTGTCTTTCGCGGGGAAATTACCGCCGAGCAGCGCAAATCCGCGCTTAGGGAGATTGATGCGGATCTCGCCGAAGGCATTCTCGCTCACACCCTCATTCCCTGGACAGATGCCTTTCGGGAGGCCGAGAACCTGGCTGCCACGCATACCGAGACTCTCGGGGTTCGCAGCTTCGACCTGCTGCACGTCGGACTGGCGCTTGCGCTTGGCGCGACTGAATTCCTCACATTTGACGAGCGTCAGGCGGCCTTGGCGAAAGCCGCAGGTCTGCGCGTCAAACCGTGAGCTTCCTTATTTTTTTCTTTTCATCCGGCATTCTTTATCCCTTTACTCATACATGAAAATGCGAATTCAGGTACTGGGCATCAGCCTCGCTTCAATGACTTTGTTCACCTTAAATCCCTCTGTGCGGGCCGGCTCGGCTGGAATTGGGCCTTCGTTCAAAGGACCGATTGGGCTCGAACTCTACAGCTTGCGCGATCAATTCAAGAAGGATGTGCCCGGCACACTCGATGAAGTGAAACAATTCGGATTCAAGTACGTCGAGTTGGCGGGGACGTATGGCCTGTCGCCGGAGCAATTCAAAGCGGAGTTGGCCATACGCGGCATCGTGCCGATCGCGGCCCATTTGCCATTCAAAAAGTGGCGCGATGATCCAGAAGGCGGGGCTGCGGAGGCAAAGGCATTGGGTCTTAAATATGCCGGCTGTGCATGGATTGACCACGAGGGCGACTTCAACGAAGAGACTTGCCGCAAGGCCGCGGCGGTTTTCAACAAAGCAGGTGAAGTGCTGGCGCGTCATGGGATGAAGTTCTTTTACCACACGCACGGCTACGAGTTCCAGCCTCATGGGGAGGGCACACTTTTTGACCTGCTAATGAAGGAAACCGACCCCAAGCTTGTGTCCTATGAAATGGATATCTTCTGGATCGTTCACCCTGGCCAGGACCCTGTGAAACTCCTGGATAAGTATGGAAAGCGCTTCGAACTAATGCACCTCAAGGACATGAAGAAAGGAACCCCCACAGGCCTGCTCACCGGCAGCAGCGATGTGAAAAACGATGCCGCTCTCGGCGCCGGGCAGATGGATATGCCCGCAATCCTGCGCGCCGCCAAGAAAGCCGGCGTGAAATGGTATTTCATCGAGGATGAGTCGCCTGTCTCAAAGCAGCAGATTCCGCAAAGCCTGCGCTTCCTGGAGCAGGTCCACTTCTGACGAACTTAGTCGAGAACTTAATCGAGAGCTTAGTCGAAAGCGTAACCGCCGACATTGATACAAATTCTTTTACACGATGTCGCGCAACCGAAAAGCGCCCCCGATGCATCGGGGGCGCACTCCAAGACGCTTCGCGAGACTCCACGCCGCTCGATCTGGCGAAGCTTTTGGACTGCGCCCCCGATGCATCGGGGGCGCTTTTCATTTTTGGAATTTGACTAGACGGCTTTCCCACCCCAAGGCACTCCTTCATTACTTATGACCTCATCATCCATCCACCATCGTCCATCACCCAAGCCCTCCTCCGCCTCCCGCTCCCCTGCCCTCTCTCGCCGCTCATTCCTCGCCCGCACTGGCCTCGCGGTGGGAGCCATCAGCTTGGTCCCTCGCCACGTCCTGGGCGGCCCCAAGTTCGTTGCGCCAAGCGAGAAGGTTAATATTGCGATTATCGGTTGCGGCGGCCAGGGCCAGACCAATGTGAGAGAGTTGTTCAATCACAACGACGCGCAGATCATCGCCGTCGCAGATCCCATCGAAACCCAGGACCTGCACGCGTTTTACTTTAAAAGCACCGCCGGGCGGCTGCCTGTGAAAGAAGAGATCGAAAAACACTATTCAGAAAAGACGCCAAACTACAAAGTCGCGGATTACCAGGATTTTCGGGAGATGCTCGAAAAAGAGAAAGCCATAGACGCGATCCTGTGCGCCACGCCGGACCATCAGCACGCTTATGTGTGCGTGACCGCTATGCGTCACGGCAAGCATGCCTATTGTGAAAAGCCGCTCACGCACAATGTTTGGGAGGCGCGCCAGATGTCCAAAGTGGCACGTGAGACCGGCGTGGCGACACAAATGGGCAATCAGGGTCACTCGGGCGATTTTATTCGCCAAACCTGCGAGATGATCTGGGACGGCGCTATAGGCGATGTCCGCGAGGTCCACGCATGGACCTCCGCCGGCCGATGGAATAAGAAACAACTGAGCGGCCAGCCGTCACCGGAGCCCACGCCGAAAGGCGTCAATTGGGACTTGTGGCTTGGGCCGCGAGAGAGTCGGCCTTACAGCGCACTGTATAACCCTGTGACCTGGCGTGACTTTTGGGATTTCGGCACGGCGCCGATTGGCGACTTTTTCTGCCACAATTTTGATCCCGCCTGCTGGGCGTTGGACCTGAAAGAACCGATCAGCATCGAGGCCTCGGCTGCCGGCGGAGTGGACGCCTACATTGCACCGGTCGGCGGGCTTTACACGTATCATTTCGGACCGCGCGGAAAGATGCCAGCGGTGAAATTTATGTGGTACGAAGGCGGCCTCATGCCCGAGCGCCCGGAAGTATTGGAGCCAGACGATCAATTGGGCGCGAACGGGAATGGGATACTCTTCGTCGGCGACAAAGGCATGCTGACCTGCCCCGGCTGGGCAGGCCGACCTTTGTTATTGCCCGGCTCGAAGGACGAGGCGTATAAGCGGCCGCCCGCAACTTTGCCACGCGTCAAAGGCCATCACCGCGATTGGCTCGACGCCTGCAAAGGCGGCAAACCCGCCAGCTCTAATTTCCAGTATGGCGCCGCGCTAACCGAAGTTGGACTGCTTGGCCTGGTCGCCATGCGAGTCAAAAAGAAGATCTATTGGGACGCCAAAGCCATGAAAGCCACCAACGCCCCCGAAGCCGACAAGTTGCTCAAGGAAAGCTATCGGAGTGGGTGGGAAATACCTGCTTAACCTGAATCTTCGGGATGACGTACGGAGTCCCTTTGTGAGGTTCCCTTCGAAAGAGGACTCTTTACCTCGTTTTATACAGTGCCGACATTTGTTCATGGGCTTAGGCTGTTCCGACTGAACTCACATGGTATGAATCCGCTAAATTTTGTGTCCAATTGGACACAATTTTTTCGCACTCGGCCCTTTTTGTTGACAATTGTCAACATTTTCAGCTTGTCCGGAGAATGGGGAGCCTTCTGCAGCGAAACTGATTTTAACGAGGCTAAGCCGGCTCGCTGCCCTGAAAACGAAAGCGCGGGAATGCCGCGCACTCCAAATGCTCCGTGAAGCCGGAAGCGTGAGAAGTCGCGCAGCGTTTGGAGTGCGGCGCATTCCGCCGCTTTGGCTTCAAAAGGCTGAGCGCAGGTAGAATTTCGGGCAGCACGAAATGATGCAATACCCAGCCGGCTACTATAGAACCGAACATCGTGCACTGACACTGCGTGAACTTATTCGGTGGTATGGCCTCATGCAACTGCCACACAGATGGGTGGAGGCACGAAGGAAGACTCCCAGCGCGGGCGTTTGGATGCCAGGGCTCTGGGCGGATCTTGAATGTCGGAAAGAGGAGTTACCTGCTCATTTCTGGCAGGCTACAGCCAGACAGCGCAATTTTTTCCAAACGATGGGTTTTGTGGAGTATGGGTTCGGCCGATTCAAACCTGGAACCAGCCTAAATCCTGTAGTACGCGAAACTTGCAGGATAATTTACCTAGATAACAGCTATTCGCAGATTGCTGGGCTTTTGTGCCACAAGCTGCGGATACCTGCCAAAATCGGAAAGGATACCACTGTCCGCATGCGGCGGGGTACTGTTGCAACGATTCAGGGGCCACGATTTAGCGAAGCAGAAATTACTCAGGTAATCGTCTGGCTCACGTCCGTCTTCGAGAAAAGCACTTTCAGTTGCACCAACAATAGGAATTCTTTCAATCCGCTACCGGGCGACAAGGTTGTTTGGGTTTTTTCGGATGATACTGCAGCGATTTATGCGGGGTTTCGAAACAACTTACCACGGTGGCGTGGATCACCACGGGTATTCTCTGATCAGTCGTCGCTTCGAGCGTGGTTTGACGCTTCCCAAATTAAGGCATTCGAGGCCAGAGTGAGGCGCCGATTGTTTGTGAAAATGACCGATGAGGAAATCGAGGAAGCGCGGGGCAGAATGCCTCCGGAAAATCCAAAGCGACTCGGTGCGGGCTAAGCTGCTTACCGCTTTCTGGCGCAGCTCCTACAAGGCGAGCGCCCGGTGAGGGCACCGGGCCTACACGCCCAGAGCCTACAACTTCTTGGCCGCCACCTGAGTAGGCACCGGGGGCGCAGCTTTACCGAAATCCACGACGAAGCGGCGCATGCCGCGCTCGAAGACCGACATGCCGTATTTCTTTGCCTCCAGGAGGGCGATGTCGCTGGACCAGTGGTCGTGCTGGATGCGGTAGCAGGCGACAATGGTACCGGTGCGGTCGCAGCCGTGCTGGCAATGGATGAAGACGGGCGATGTGGAAGAAGCGATGATGGAAAGGATGGTCTTGATGTCGTCGTCCTTGGGTCGGCCAAGGCCCTGGAGGGGGATATTTGTGTAGGCGATGCCGTTGTTGAGGGCCTCCTGGGCTTCGTCTTTCCAGGCGTCGTTGACCATGCGCAGGTTGATGATGGTTTTGACGCCGAGTTTCTTAAGGTTTTGCATACCCAAAGCGTCAGGTTGAGCACCACGATAGACGAGGTCACTTACTTTGCCGAAATTAACGATTCCGTCCTGGGCCGGGACGCCGCGCGGGCCGGCGATGCACAGATAGGTGAGGGAACCGATTGAGAGAAAAACGGAGGCGAAAAGTGCTATGCGCGCCTTTCTGGAGGCGCGGATTTTCTTCGAATACTTGTCAATCACCTGGCGCAATTGTAACATTTTCCTCGTTAAAGACAAGCAGGCAGGCGTTAGTGTTCAAACATGGCACAAGGACGCAAATACATTCTGACTATTAATAGCGGTTCATCGAGCATCAAGTTTGCGCTGTATGATGCTGTCAACCCGAAGGAACGATTTTTGTCGGGAAAAATTGAGCGGATTGGGTTGACGAAGCCGCTTTTTAAGGCAACCAAAACAGACAGATTTTTTACCGCGGATCACGCGGATTACGCGGATAAAAATCTCCACAATCCGCGCAATCTGCGAAATCCGCGATCTATTTCCTTTGTCATTCGCCTTGCAAAAACCCACCAGCAGGCGAGCGGTTTTCTATTGGATTGGCTGCAGGATCAGATTGGGTTTGATGCGGTGGTGGGAGTCGGGCATCGGGTAGTTCATGGCGGGCCAAAGTTTACACAGCCCCAGCGGATCACGCGTCCGCTACTGGCTGAATTACGGCGGCTCAGTCCCTATGATCCGGAGCATTTGCCCTCGGGGATTCAGGTGATGGAGCTTTGCCACCAGCGGCAGCCGAAACTGGTTCAGGTGGCGTGCTTTGATACGGCATTTCACAGGCACATGCCGCGAGTGGCGAAGCTGCTGCCGTTGCCCAGACGTTTGGATAAAAAGGGGGTGCAGCGGTTTGGCTTTCATGGGCTCTCGTATGCTTATCTGTTGGAAGCTCTGAAACGAGCGGCGGGAGCAAAAGTGGCGCGAGGGAAGATCGTGATGGCACATCTGGGGAATGGGGCGAGCCTGGCGGCGGTTCATCACGGCAGAAGCATGGATACGAGCATGGGCTTTACGCCGGCGGCGGGCCTCCCGATGAGCACCAGGTCGGGAGATCTGGATCCGGGGTTGGTCTGGTATTTGGCGCGCACGGAAGGGATGAACGCGAAGCAATTCCATGAAATGGTGCATCATCAATCCGGGTTGTTGGGGGTTTCGGGCATAAGTCCGGATATGCGCGATTTGGAGGCCAGGCAAAGGAAGGATGTGCGGGCGGCAGAAGCGGTGGCACTGTTTTGTTATCAAACCCGAAAATGGATTGGCGCATTTGCGGCGGCGCTGGGTGGGTTGGACACGCTGGTGTTTGCGGGCGGGATCGGCGAGAATTCGCCGGAAGTGAGGCAACGGATTTGTGAGGGGCTGGAGTTTTTGGGGGTGCGGGTGGATAGGATGAAGAATAAAGCTTCGGCGCCGGTGATTTCCAGGAGCGGGAGCCGGGTGGCGGTGCGAGTGATTCGGACCGATGAGGAGTTGATGATTGCGAAGGCGGTGGCGGAGGTGCTGAGACGCGGAAATAGCCAATAGCCGATAGGCAATAGCCGACGCTTCGCCCAAACACCGCCCTCGTAATTGCCGACTGGGCCGACAAGGGTGGATTTTAACAGGGATTGCTTCGTCCGGAGCGGTGAGTATTCTCTCCTTTATTCCGTATCCAAAACTGACATCCATCGAAAACACTCAACAAAACATCTATGCCTAAATACAAAAGTTTCGAAGAGCTGCCCGTGTGGAAAGAAGCGGCAAAACTATATAATCGCGTTCTCGACCTCCTGGAGGTGCCCAATGTTCCTTTATCGGCAGGTTTCCGCAACCAACTCGATCGCGCCGCGCTTTCAATTTCGAACAACATCGCCGAGGGCTTTGAGCGCATGACAACAGATGAACTCCAGTCCTTTCTGGCGATCGCGCGCGGTTCTGGTGGTGAAGTCCGCTCAATGATGGCAGTCGTGAAAGACCGTCCGAAACTCAAGCCCTTTATTGCGCATCTGCAAGAAATCAGAAATCTCGCCGAATCGTGCGCCCGGCAGTTGACCGCGTGGACGAGTTCGCTCGGCGACTCGCCCGTGCAAGGAAAGCGGTATCTGACCGGGGCTACGCGTCAAGCCCGGCAAGTGGCGGAAGCTGCAAAGCAATTCCGTCTTAATTTTCTGAAGAATCTGAAACCGGAACATCCGCTGTATAAGTCCTCTGAAGCTCGTGAGGCACGTGGTGAATCGGTCGATTAAGTCGGCAGAGTCATGCGCCGAGCCGTACATTGGCTATTGCCTATTGGCTATTGGCTATTTCTGCAAGTGGGCACAGGCACGCGCACTGCCTTCCCCGCAATTAGGAAATACAGCCAGCACTCCGACACCAGCCGCTTATAAATTCGCTCCAGCGCTCGCGCATACAATTTTAATTGTATCTCGTATGCTCTTGCCCGCTCATCCAGTTCCCTTCCCCGCACCGAATCGGTCTTAAAATCCACCAGCCAAAGCTCCTCCGGCAGCATGACAACTAAGTCGGCAACGCCCTGGATAACGACAAACTCGCCGACAAGTGAGGAGTGCCGGGTGGCGATGGCGGATTCCATCATAGACAGTTCCTCTGGCGAGAAGCGCGCGGTGAATGCGAGTTCTCGCCGAACAAGTGGCGCATGGGAACAGATCTTTCTCCCCAGATCGGATCGCCAGAAGGAGGCAATCGCCTCAAAGTCCAGCAGCGCTGCCTCCTCCAGCGTGAATGCGCGCTCAGCTTGCAGCCGTTCCGCCTCTGCTTTCAGGGACTCCTCACTCCCGGTCCGTTCCAATGAGACAAACTGGAGGTATTTGTGATGAACGGCCCCGGATGCGAAGCCAGAATCCCTTCCCACTGCATCCGGCTCTGATTGAAGATGCCCTTTCCGAACTCTAAAACCGGGCCCAGGGCGATAAAGAGATGCCGCCTCTTCGGCGTCCTGGCTGTCCTCGGCCGCCCGGCGCAGCAGGGAGACTGAGGTCTTGGCGACTTGTCGAGTCGCAGGCTCAAAAGGGTACTGCCAGGAGAGCCGTTGCTGGAGCGCATCCCAAACTGCCGGATCGGCGTCGAAATCGGCCGGGCTCCCGTCCGACGGGGATAATGGTTTCGTTGTAGCCAAGTCGGCTTCGTCGTACTTTCTCCAGCACAGAAGCTGGCTTTGGCCTGCTTTGGGCGAATTCGCGTTTCGAATGTCGTGGCGGGTGAGCCAAAGCTCCAGCCAATCGGATTGGCTGCCAGCAGAAAGGAGTTCCCGGAGAGGAAGCGGCTGAGTTGCAGGCACATGAGCCGTGGCCACGGAGAAATTCCCCTCACCCCGGCCCTCTCCCACGGGGAGAGGGAGAATTGGAGGCCGCGAATCTGCACAGGGCCGTTGCAGATCAGCGGGCAACGAGGTGAATGAAGCGCTGGCGCGAACAGAGGTACTGAGCAGGAGAAAATCACGAGCCCGAGTCATGGCCACGTAGAGAAGCCGCAGCTCTTCGCCCAGCAGCTCCTTTTTCTGACGCCGACGCGCCAACCAGAACGGCAGGCTAGGGTAACGCTTGGCTATTACGGGCGGCTTAATCTGAGGGCACAACCCGTACACCTCGTCCAGAATGATTTCGGCTCGCAAATCCTGCAGGTTAAAACGTTTGTCTAGATCGGCTACGACAACGACCGGAAACTCCAAGCCTTTGCTCTGGTGAATGCTCATTAGACGAACGGCGTTCTCCACGCTCACGGCAGCGACTTCGGGCTCAACTTCGGCCTGACGTTGGGCCTCAATGAAGTTTAGAAAACGCAGCAGTCCCTGGCGCTGAAATTGGTCGAACTGCTGGGTCAGGCCCAGCAGGCGCTGAACATTCGCCTTTCGCTGCTCGCCTCTGGTTTGTGTCAGAAGCCAGTCCGCGTAATGTGTTTCGGCGAGCACAATCTCCAAACAGCGGGAAATGGAGGCTTGCCGTGCCAGCCGCCGCCAGCGGGCGAAACGATCGAGGAAGGTGGCGAGGGTCGAGGGTCGGGGATGGAGGGGCGAGGGTGAGGTCAGCCCATCGTGTTTGGAATCGCATGTTGCGTGCAGGGAGGCCGTCTGACTTTGGACTTTGGACTTTGGACTTTGGACTTCGAAGATCGGACGATGGACTTCAGGGCGCGGACTATGGACTGTGGACTGTGGACCGTGGGCTTCCTGCCAGCGCAGCAGCGCGGCCCAGAGCCTCAGGCGGGGAAATTCTGCGCGAATTTCAGCTAACTCATTGATGGTTAGGCCGACCAGCGGCGAGCGGAGAACGGCAAGGAGAGGCAAATCCTGCAGCGGGTTGTCCAAAATTTGAAGCAGGCTCAGCAAGTCCGATATTTCCAGGCTGTCGTAAAACCCGCGGCGTTCGACAAGCAGCGGGACATTCAGCCGGGAGAACTCCTTTGCGTAGCTCTCCGCCTTCGCCGCCGGCGAGCGCAGCAGGATCGCGATGTCGCTCCATTCGACAGGCCGGAAGCGGTTGTGCTCTTCGTCCCAAATTGGATGGGCTTGGGTTTTAAGCTCAATAAGCCGGGAGGCGATCATTCGCGCCTCCTTCTCGGCGTTCTTCAGGTCCGAGATTGCGACGGCGGCAGGGTTTGGTGCTTCGTCCTCGGCTTGCTCGGCCGCGGGGCCAGTCTCGTCGTCTTCAGCCGATTCACCTCCCTTAATTCGAAGCAAGAGCTCGACGCAGGGCACATTTCCCGCCGCGGAGGCCGGCGGATGGCGCTCTTTCGCTGCGCCAAATTGCAGGCGCGCTTGCTCATCGTAGTCCACTCCGCCTATTTCACGCCGCATTAGCGATCCGAATACTGAGTTGATGAAATCGAGGATGCCTTCGCGGCTGCGGAAATTGGCCAACAAGGGAATGACGGCCGTAGGAGCCGACGTAACCAGCCCCTGCCCCCACGAGTCAGCGTAGTCCTGGAAAATACGCGGCTCGGCCAGTCTAAAGCGATAGATGCTCTGTTTGACATCGCCAACGAGGAAGCGATTGGACCACGTTCCGTCGCGGCTTACGGCCTGGATGATTTTGTCCTGTGCGGCGTTGATGTCCTGGTATTCATCTACGAAAATGAAGCGCAATCGGTCGCGCCATTCACGAGCAACCGGTTTGAGTTCTTTTGATTCAGCGCTCCAAAGCAATTGAAGGGCGAGTTGTTCGAGGTCATGAAAGTCCACCATGCCCCGCTCGCGCTTGGCATCGCTGAATTCCTGGGTGAACTCCCCGGCCAAAGCGAGCAACGTGAGCATCTGCGAGCGGATCCATTCCCAGTCCTGAGTCAGTGGATCGAGGCCATTGGATTCTTCCGTGAGGGAGGACAGGAATTCGACCTCGTCGGCAAATTCGTCCAGGGGGTCGCGCCAAAGGGCTTTTTTCCCGTGAGGCCAGTCATCCAGAGCGGTAAGAACAAGGTTAAAGACCTTGGCGAGCGTGGGGGTCCCTGGGGAGCGCGTTGGGTGATCGGGGGGCAGGCGGGAGGCCTGCTCTACGTTAGTCAGTGCTGCGGCACATTTGGCTGCGATTGGGTTATGTCGGGCAAGGTCGCTAAGAAACGGCAACCACTGGTCGCGCCATCCGGCAATGGCCTCGTCGAACCATTCTCGCCAACGCTCAGGCTCGCGAGATGCAAACATGACTTTTTGTTCGTCCATCCAGCGCTTTGGGTCAGGCCGAGTTTGAGTGTAATGGTGCAAGCGGAGCACAAGCGTGCGAATGAGCTTATCTGAACCTCCTCCCTGGATTTGAATCAACTCCTGCACTGCTTCAGATGCCGGCCCGCGCCCGGCGTAATGCTTCTCCAGGAGCTTGTCCAGAGTTTCCCGCTGCAGCACCTGGGCCTCCTCCTCGGCCATGACGGCAACCTGTGGATCCAGTTCCAGTTCGTAAAAGTGCTGCCGGACCAGTTGCAGACAGAAGCTGTGCAGGGTGCCAATGGCGGCAGTTTCGAAAAGCGCCAGTTGTTCGGTCCAGCGAGGATTCCGAGGATCGCGCCTGGCTTCTTCTTCAAGGCGCGCGCGGATACGCTGGCGCATTTCGGCCGCTGCGGCCTCGGTGAATGTCACCATCAGGATTTGATCCAGTGATGCAGGCGGCTTCTCTTCGAGCAAGCAATCCAGGCAGCGCTCGACCAGAGTGCGGGTTTTGCCTGTGCCCGCGCCAGCTACGACGAGGACGTTGCCGCGAGCTTTGATGGCCTGCTGTTGGGCGGGAGTCAGCGGCATGGTGACGGAAGTATATGGGCCACCAAACTCTGGCAAAAGGTTTAAACCACAGAGGCACAGAGGCACAGAGAGCATGAATCATTCGCTTGCCCTATTCGTTTGCCAAAACTCCGTGCCTCTGTGTCTCTGTGGTTTATTTCCGTCCCTGGGAAATGATTTGGCCGGGAAGGCCCGCGGTCTGGCACCCTGTCGGGGTGCTGGATTCCCTCGACGTGGTCCGGGGTCGCGTGAGCGCGACCCACGGCTACTGTCTACGGACCCTGTCGGATTGTGTTAGGAGAAGGTAATCAAAGGCCAATCACCACAGCCTTTGTCTGGGTGTACTGGTTCAGCACCTCATGCCCCATCTCGCGGCCCCAGCCGGATTGTTTGTAGCCGCCGAAGGGCAGTGCGGCATCGAAGATGTTGTAACAATTGATCCAGACGGTGCCGGCCCGTAATTCGGCAGCGATGCGGTGCGCTTTGGCGATGTCTTTAGTCCACACGGCCGCGGCAAGACCGTATTCGGAATTGTTGGCGGCGGGCAGCATCTCTTCGGGCTTTGTAAATGGTTGGGCCACTACGACAGGTCCGAAGATTTCTTCGCGCACGATGCTCATCGAGGGATCGGTGTCGGTGATAACGGTCGGCTGGACGAAGTAGCCTTGATCGCCTTGCCGGCTGCCACCGGTCACGAAGCAGGCACCGTCTTGCTTGCCCTGGTTCATGTAGCGGGTCACACGATTCAATTGCTCCTCGGAAACCAAGGGCCCCATCTCGGTGCCGGCATCGAGGCCAGGGCCGAGTTTGATCTTTTTGGCCCGTTCGGCAACGCCTGAGACTACATCATCAAAAATGTCTTTTTCGACCAAGAGTCTGGAGCCGGCGCAGCAACATTGGCCGTGGTTGAAGAAGATGGCGCTGGCCGCGCCGTCAATGGCGGCATTGAGATCTGGAACGTCCTTGAAGAGGATGTTCGGGGATTTGCCGCCCAGTTCGAGGCTGACCTTCTTGAGGTTGCCTGCGGCCGCTCGAACGATGATTTTGCCGACCTCGGTCGAACCCGTGAAGGCGATTTTATCCACGCCATCATGAGCGGCCAGGGCGGCCCCGGCGGTCTCGCCGAACCCAGTGACGATGTTTACAACCCCTTCGGGGACGCCTGCCTCCAGGAGCAACTCACCAAACCGCAAGGCGCTGAGTGGTGTTTGCTCGGCAGGTTTGAGCACGACGCAGTTTCCTGTCGCAAGAGCGGGTCCCAATTTCCAGGCAACCATCAGCAAAGGAAAGTTCCAGGGAATGATCTGGCCTACTACCCCGACAGGCTCGCGAGTCGTGAAGGCGTGGAAGCGAGCACCTGGAGCGTAAGGGACACTTATCGGAATCGTGTTGCCCTCGATCTTGGTGGCCCAACCGGCCATGTAATGGAACAGATCGGCGGCGAGTGGCACGTCAGCGACTTTAGCGACGGCACGGGGTTTGCCGTTATCCACCGATTCGAGTTCCGCCAGTTCTTCGGCGTTTTTGAGGATAAGGTCGCCGATACGCCAGATGATCTTGCCGCGTTCACTCGGAGTGAGTTGGCGCCAGGGGCCTGACTCGAAGGCCTTGCGCGCCGCGGTCACCGCGCGATTGATGTCTTCGCTTTGGCTATCCGGCACATGAGCAATGACCGATCCATCGGCCGGGTTCAGCACATCGAAAGTCTTGCCGTTGGCGGCCGAAACCCATTTGCCGGCGATCAAATTATGCTTGGGTTTTGCCAGCCATGCGGCCAGGCCGGGGCTTACCGAGGGGTGACCGTTGTGCTCCTTTTCGTGCCCATTGCCGCCATAGGCCTGGCCCTGAGTGCGCTGAGAACGGGAAGAACGGACGCTGGTCCGTTGACGTGATGCTGTCGCTGTGGTTTTCATGGAATTTAAAGAAGATTTAATTGGTTAGCAGTTAAATACCTAATGAAGTGTACGCCCCAAGCCAAAAACTTCAAACAGCAAAGTTCAGGTGCTAACGGCGAAACCCAAATGCCCCAGAATCAGCGCAACCGCTCATTAGTGTCGGAGCGCGGGTGTCCTCACCCGCAGCGGCCACGTTCGCATTGACGTGTCCGGACCAGATTGGCCGGCTCCTCCCGTTCGGATGTGCTGCGGCTGAGGACAGCCGCGCTCCGACATGGCCGCTGCCAGGGGTATTTTCCCTATTGACTTCTGCCGCCGCTCCTCACGAATATGGTTGCATGATTGATTCTGCTGATTCTCGCACGACACGACGTGAATTCCTCAAAACAACCGGCCAGTTTGCTTCGGCTACCGCGCTAGGCGCTGCGGCCCTGGATTTTGCAAACTCGGCCGGCGGCCAGCCGGCGGTGCATCCGGGTGGCGGCGATGCAATACAGATCGCGCTTGTGGGCTGCGGCGGCCGCGGCACCGGCGCGGCGGACAATGCGATGACCGCGAAGGGCGGGCCGGTCAAGCTGGTGGCCATGGCTGATGTGTTCCAGGACAGGCTCGAATCCAGCTACAACGAACTCAAAAAGAAATGCGAGGTTCCGCAGGACAATAAATTCGTCGGCTTCGACGGTTACAAAAAGGCGATGGACCTGCTTAAGCCGGGGGACATCGTGATTCTTACCACTCCGCTCGCCTTCCGCTGGGTTCACTACACTTATGCCATTGAAAAGGGGCTCAACGTGTTCATGGAAAAGCCGCTAACGGCCGACGGCCCGTGTTCGCGCCGGATGTTGGAACTGAACAAGAAGGCTGAAGCCAAGAACCTGAAAGTCGGCGTGGGCCTGATGTCACGGCACCATCGCCCGATGCAGGAACTCTACAAGCGAGTTCAAGACGGCGAGATCGGCGATATCATTTACATGCGCGGCTATCGCATGCATGGGCCCGTGGCGGCCTGCTTCGTGACGAAGTGGCCGGGCGGCACACCGAGTGAACTGCTCTGGCAAATTCGGAACTTCCACAGTTTCCTCTGGGCCAGCGGCGGCCTCTTCAATGATTTTTACATCCACCACGTGGACCACCTTTGCTGGATGAAGAACGATTTTCCCGCCAAAGCCCAGGCCCTGGGAGGCCGCCATTATAAGTTCACACCCGAGGGCGAGCCTTATGTGGACCAGAACCTGGACACTTATGCGGTAGAATACACGTTTGCGGACGGTGTGAAGCTGTTTATGGATGGCCGCTGCATCAATGGCTGCAACGACATCTATTCCAGCTACGCCCATGGCAGCAAGGGCAGCGCCATCGTTGCCAAGCACGGCGACTTCGGCCCCCCTTCAATGACTTTTAAGAGCCAGCAACAAGGCCGCTCGAACATGCTCTGGACCTCCAAATCCATACCGGGCGAGGACGATCCGTACGTGAACGAGTGGGTGGATTTACTGGATGCTGTGCGCAACAACAAGCCGTACAACGAAGTCGAGCACGGTGTCAAGAGCAGCCTGGCCTCAAGCATGGGCCGCATGGCGGCGCATACCGGACAGGAAATCTCCTGGGACGACATGCTCAATTCCCAGCACGAGTTCGCTCCAGACGTGGACAAGCTTACGATGGATTCCAAAGCTCCGCTGGTGGCCGATGCCAGCGGCAAGTACCCGCAGCCAATGCCGGGCATTACCAAGACGAGGGAGTATTAAAAACCCGAAGCCCGAGTTCCGAAATCCGAAAAGGATCAAAGCCTCGCGCCCAAACTCAAACTCAGGCATTGAGTCTCGTTAGAGCCGACAGAAGGTCTTCTTTCGTCCCTACCGGGACTTAAGCCTTTTGTGCGAAGTTCCCCACCGATGAAGTGGTGGGCTATTATCTGGCGTCCCTAATGGGACTGATCTCCTCGGCCGTCCTCTTGGCTACTTCAGCTTCGCCAACGTCTCCTTCACCTTGTCGAAATTCGGCAAGTCCTTCGGCGTAGGCGTTTGCTCGCTGTACTGGACGATTCCATTTTTATCAATCACGAAGGCCGCGCGCGCCGCCGTGTCCCCTACCCCGGCCAGCATCGGAAAAACGACGTCGTATTTCTTAATGGTGTCCTTATTGAGATCGCTGGCGAGGGTAATGCCAATCTTTTCCTTTTGCGCCCAGGCGTCCTGCGCGAAGGGTGTATCCACACTGACGGCGATAACATCTGCATTCAGACCCGAGTACGCGTTCAGGCCCGCCGTGATATCGCACATCTCTTTCGTGCAAACGCCTGTGAACGCGGCGGGAAAGAAAAGCAAAACGGTATTCTTTTTACCGAAATTATTGCTCAGCTTCACATCCGTCATCTTCGAGGATTTCAGTGCAAAATCAGGTGCTTTGGTTCCGACAGCTATAGGCATAGTTATTAAACGGTTAAAGGATTAACAGTGTTGGAGCGCCCTCGCGCTCAGTTCTTTCGGTGCGCTTAGATTCGCACAAAGAAGCGCCGTGTCAATTGCCAACACCGTGATTTGTGACTTCACGTGCTACGATTTGGTTGGTTGCCACAAGACGCTCAATCAAACCAAGCTCGTCGGTCGTCTATGCGCATACCTTTGGCATAGAGGTGGTAGTAATACGCAATCGGATAGCATAGCAGCCGCACTGCGTTTGTACTCTCGCCAGCCTGAATCAAGCCAATCGCCACGGCGCAATGAGCGGGCTTCCTCGGTTTCAAAACTCTCGCCTGCTTCTACCAATTGTTTCACAGCGTCAGACGTCTCATACTTTGTCCGGGCCGAGTGTGCGTGCCAACCTAAAGCGAGGCCAACAATGAGACAAATTGCTGCTAAACTTAAACCTTTCACTGAGCAACCTAACGGTCAATTTCGCTCCTGCAACCGGGGTTTTCCCCCGCGCCGAAATGGAATTCGGCGCTCCGCCCATTCGTGGTTTCCAAGCTACCGAACTTGCGCTAAACTTCCCGATTGTCTCAGTCGAGAAATTCGGATCTGTGAGCAAAGAATTCATCAGGATTGGCGGGGCGCGAGAGCATAATCTCAAGAACCTCACGCTCAATATCCCTCGCGACAAGCTGATCGTTATCACCGGTCTAAGCGGCTCAGGGAAGTCCTCGCTTGCCTTCGATACGATTTACGCCGAGGGACAACGCAAATATGTCGAGTCGCTGTCCGCCTACGCCCGGCAGTTCCTGGACCAAATGCAAAAGCCGGACGTGGATTTCATTGAAGGCCTTTCGCCAGCCATTGCCATTGAGCAGCGTAGCTCCGGTTCCAGTCCGCGTTCTATCATCGCCACCACGACGGAGATTTATGATTATCTGCGCCTGCTCTTCGCCCACGTGGGACAGCCGTACTGCCCCGAGACAGGCGTACCGATCGTGCGACAAACCACCAGTGATATAGTGGATAAAATTCTGACGCTGCCTTCACGCTCGCGAGTGATGCTGCTGGCCCCCGTGGTCCGGGATCAAAAGGGGGAGTTCCGCGATGTGATCGAGCGGTTATCGCGCGAGGGCTTCGTTCGCGCGCGGGTGGATGGCGATCTGATTGAGCTGGCCAACGATGTCCGGGTCAAGCTGGATCCAAAAGCGAAGCACGTGATTGAAGCAGTCGTGGACCGGTTGGTCATTGACGAGAAAATCCGTGTGCGGCTGAGCGATTCGGTAGAGACCGCCCTCAAATGGGGAGAAGGCGTGCTGCTCACTTTGCACCAGGCCCCAGCGCCGGGAGGGTCGAGGATCGAGAGTCGAGGGTCGGAGAACACACGAGCGGGTTCTGGAGCGGTTGTTGCTGCGAAAGACACCCCTCACCCCGGCCCTCTCCCCTTCCGAAGTCCCGATAGATCGGGATTCCAGTCCGAGGGAGAATCGCAGTCCGGCCTGATTGCAAAAGGACGCTCTGGAACTACGGGACCGTCGGTGGTTGAGACACGCGAGCCGGAGAAGTCACCGGCGGGTAATCGCCTCGACCCTCGACCCTCGACCCTCGACCCCCATCCCTGGGTCGAAACTCTCTACTCGAACCGAAATCTCAGCCCGGCGACAGGCAAGAGCTACGAACCTCTCACCCCCAAACACTTTTCGTTCAACGCTCCCGCAGGCGCCTGTCCAGTCTGCCATGGGCTCGGACAAAAAATGGTTTTCGACGAAGGCCTGGTCGTGCCCGATGCCGATAAATCACTCGAACAAGGGGCGGTCTTGCCCTGGCGTCGTGGCGGCAAGCGAATGGTGGTTTATTACAAGGGACTCTTGCGCGGAGTGGCAACCCATTATGGCCAGAGCGTGGATGCCGCTTACAAATCGCTGCCGGACGATTTCCAAAAGGTGTTGCTCCACGGGTCGGGCGAAACCGAGATCGAATTCAATTTTTGGCGAGCAGGCAAATTGAGCAAAGTCAAAAGGCCCTTTGAAGGGGTTATCCCGAATCTTGAACGGCTTTATCAGGAAAGCGAAAGCGAATTTACCCGCAATCGGCTCAAAGGGTTTATGAGCCCGCAGTTCTGTGATGCGTGCAAAGGGCAGCGGCTAAAACCGGAGATCCTGGCAGTCCGCCTGGGGGAAGCTCCTATCCCATCAGATCGGTCCGACCAGTCCGACCCATCTGCGCCTCGCCTGCCAGGATTATCCATCATGGATGTGTGTTCCCTCTCGGTCGAAAATGCTGAGAAGTTCTTCGCGAGAGTGAAGCTCTCAGAGTTCCAGGAGAAAATCGCGCATGATGTCATCAAAGAAATTCGCGCTCGGCTTGGCTTTCTTGAGAATGTCGGCTTGGGCTACCTTACCCTCAATCGTGAGAGCGGCACCTTGAGCGGCGGCGAGGCCCAACGTATCCGATTGGCCACCCAGATCGGCGCGGGATTGGTTGGAGTGCTCTACATCCTGGACGAGCCAAGTATCGGGCTGCACCAGCGTGATAATGAGCGCCTCCTCAGAACTCTTGAAGGCCTTCGCGATCTCGGCAACTCCGTGCTGGTCGTCGAGCACGATGCCGACACAATTCGGCAAGCCGATTACATTCTGGATCTTGGCCCGGGCGCCGGTGTGCGAGGAGGGGAAATCGTCGCCCAAGGCACCTTGAATCAGGTGCTCGCAAGCCCTCATTCGCTCACCGCAAAATATCTGACTGGCGAGCTTTCGATCCCGGTGCCAAGACAGCGAATCAAACCCTCACCTGACCGTGGCTGGCTTTCGGTCATCGGCGCTACGGAAAACAACCTCAAGAACATTGATGTCCGTATTCCCCTTGGAACGTTGACCTGCGTGACCGGAGTCAGCGGTTCGGGCAAGAGCACGCTCGTGGACGACATTTTACGCCGGGCGCTGTTTCGCAAATTCTTCGGCTCGAAAGAACGGCCCGGCGCGCACCGCGCGCTCAAAGGCTTCGAGACTCTGGATAAAGTTATCGTCATTGATCAATCCCCGATTGGCCGGACGCCAAGAAGCAACCCGGCCACTTACACTGGGATGTTCAATGCGATTCGCGACCTCTTCGCGCGCCTGCCCGCCGCTCGCATCCGCGGCTACGAGTCAGGCCGCTTCAGCTTCAATGTCAAAGGCGGGCGTTGCGAAAAGTGCCAGGGAGACGGCCTGATCAAGATTGAAATGCATTTTCTGCCGCCGGTTTATGTCACCTGCGAAGCGTGCAACGGCAGACGATACAATCGTGAAACCCTCGAAATCGCCTACAAAGGCCAGAACATTGCCGACATACTCGACATGACCGTGGACGAGGCGGTCACCTTTTTTCGTGCAATGCCGCAAATCTACGAGCCCCTGCTCACCTTGGCAGAGGTCGGACTGGGCTACATTCGTCTGGGGCAATCCGGAACAACGCTCAGCGGCGGCGAGGCCCAGCGCATAAAACTGGCCGCCGAACTCAGCCGCAAAGCCACCGGCCACACCCTGTACATCCTGGACGAGCCGACCACCGGCCTGCATTTCCATGACGTGGCACGCCTCCTCGAGGTTTTATTCAAACTTCGCGCATCCGGCAACACCCTCCTGATCATCGAACATAATCTCGACGTGATTAAGACGGCGGATTGGGTGATTGACCTAGGCCCCGAGGGCGGCGATCGCGGCGGGCAGATCGTCGTTCAAGGCACGCCGGAAGAAGCGGCCAGGTGCGAGTCGAGCTTTACAGGGCAGTACTTAAAGCAAGTTCTCCCAGGCTGACAGGGTGCAGTCAAGATCGGAGCGCACAAATCTGTTGTTCGTGGGAGAAGAGTAATAGAGCTAGCTAGAGTAATGTCTAATGTCGGCCATTTATGGCGTGACCGTCCGATAGAACCCGCTGCCCGTCTGCGGGGCAGTCGCCGTGGAAACCCTGCTGGTTCCGGTCAAACTGCTAACGTTTGTGAACATCATCCAGTCAGCCAGGTTCGACGAGAATAGTAGCCGGTAGACTCTGAGGGGCTCACCGACGAACTCAACTTCGGAAATCACACCTGCCTGGATTGCTGTAACGCGCAGGATTCCCGGCGTCTGTTCCGTAAAGGTATTTCGGCCTTCGGAAAACAGGGCGAAGGGTTGGGACGAAGCCGAAGAGTTCGTGACGAGCAGATAATACGATTGGTCTGGCTGCCATGGCCAGAAAGACAAACTGAGCGGCTGATTCAGCGACACGTTCGCTCCCGAACTGCGCCAATGCGCGCCCCCGGAGACCTGCGGCAGCGTGCCCTGTTCCAAGGTGAAAATAACGGAAGCGGAGTTCGTCGCGTATAACTGCAAACGCGTCGCATCCGGCGGCACATCAATATCATAGAGTCGCGCGCCGAAAGCAGGCAGGCTGTCCGAAACTGTCCCGCCGTAGAATCCGAGCCGGTTCGAGATAACGATGACGTTCGTGTCGGTCGAGAGTGACAGCGAGAATGTCGTGTCATTGAAAGACCAGACCCCCAGGTAGTACGCTGCGCCAGGACGCAATGGCGGCGTAGGCAACGAATACGAGCCGGGCGTGTCAAAACGTGGATATGGTCCCTGGTTCTTGCTGTCCGAATACCAGGAACGCTCGTAGTGGCTGCTGCTGTAAAAATCGTAGTCGTAAGGAATTGATCCATCTCCAGGAGGAACTGTGTCGCGGAGAAACACCCTTGCATTGCCCAGACTGCGCGAGAACGAAAGATTTATCGACGCCGGAGGATTCGAGGGAACCATAAAGCGGTAGTACCGCCAGTCACGGCCAGCCAGGCTTTGGTTTGCCACGGACAAGCCGTCCAGTGCGATTGATTGAACCAGTGCATTGGGGGTGACGTTGCCGCATGAAACCTTAAGCCGATAACGGGCGTTGGCGGTTCCGCCAGCCTGAACCGCCACAAGCCAAAGGCCATTGGTCAGGTGCCGCTCGAAGCGGCCATCCAGCGGCACCCAGTTGCCGTACTTGGTGTTTCCCGAGCCGGTCAGCGAGTGATCGTAAAGAGTTGCTCCCGCTTGGCCCTGCGCATAGTGCGAGGGAGTTGGGGCGGCGCCGGCGCGAAGGTAAAGATTAGGATTGCCGCTGATGGCCTGCAGTTCAGTTCGAAGCAGGCCAACATTGTTTGTTGGCACGGACACCGCGTAGTAATCGAAGCGGCCCGCCTGTAGATCGGTCCCACCGTCCCCAGGTAACAAAGAACCATCCCCAGCCACGGCGGTGTCTCCGAACACAGGCATCACCAGGTTTGAGCTGGAGAGCGACTGCCCCTCGCCAGGCATAGACCAGATCGGGCGCTGAAGTTCGTTTATAGTCAACGCGCTGCTGACGAGTGTAAAATCTGTGTTGCCAGAGCCTTTTATCTCCACAAACCAGGACCCCGGCGTCAGGTAGGGCGGAGCGATCAGGCCGCTGCCAGTTATAAAAAATGTTTGCGACGATGGATTGGTATCGGTCGGCAACAAATCCTTTCTCACGCGGAAAGAAGGCGAACCGGAATTTTGGAACAAATCGAGCTTCCACCCGAGCACCGGCGCTCCGGCGATCGTCTCAGGCACAACCACCTGGAAAAATGCGCGTTGATTGTCCGCGAGTTGGGCCGAGGCGGCATTGGTTGATCCGTTGGTGTTCAGGTTCGAGCTGAAATTCAGCAGCGCGATGGTTGGTGGATGTACCCGCAGCTTGTATGCAGCATTGGGAAAGGTGAAAGAATATCCGAACGGATTATCGGTATAGGCAAAAATGGTCGCCGTAAACCGAGCGACGGAGGGGTTGGGCACGGAGATAATGCTATAGCTTTGCCATCCGGGCGTTTGGCCGCCCTGATTGCCGTAATACGACTGGCCGGAATTGTTGACCAAATTGCCAACGCTTGGAGTCTGATCGTCACTACGAAGCGTTAGGCTCGGATTACCAATCTTGTCTTCCAAACGAACCTCCAGATTCGGGACACCATCTGCGGTTGTGAATTGGTAAGTCGCAATCTCCCCTCCTTCGAGGGCGTTCGTGATCCAGAGGTCGGCGTTGCTCACAGTGCCAAGATCAACCAAGGGCACCACGCCGACGGTGGCTAACGTGTAATCGGCTGTTCCCGTCCCAATGCGGCTTAGATTGCTGTCAGGGTTTTGACCTTCGCTTACCACTGCAAGGAAATATGTGCCGGCAGGAATCTCGGTCTGGGCGTAATCCGGGAACAGTGCCAGATGTTCGTTGCCGGGTTTCTGCATCTTCTTGCCCTGTGGATAAGATTGGGGCTGAGTGACCAGCGAACTGTTGTAGGCGTCGTTTTGCGGCACGTAATCCTTGAGTGCGCACAGCAGCACGTCACCTGAACTTGGTGCCAGTTTCACTTTCCAACTCGGCGTATTTGAGGGAACGACCACCTTGTAATACGCCGCTTCACGCGCCGGCAAAACGCTGGCGCTGACCACGCCGTTGGT
>PSRM01000083.1 GCA_003176045.1 Verrucomicrobiota bacterium
GACTTTGGACTTTGGACTTTGCACCCTGGACTTTGGACTCTCACGAGTATGAACAGCAGCCCGCACAGCAGCAGTCCATAGTGCAGCTCGTAGTAATCACTCAAGAGCAGCGGGGCTAACACGGCTACGAAGAAGCCGCCCAAGGCCCCACCGGCGGCAATCATTAGATAGAACGATGTGAGCCGGGATGGATCTGGCCGAAGCCGATAGAGTTCCCCATGACAAACCATGCAGCACACGAACAACCCACCCGAATAGGCCGCGATCTGCTTCCAGAGAGCCAGGTCAACGCCTTTACATAGCGCCCACGCGACACCGCCGAGCGCGGCGATCAAAGCAAGGCCATAGGGCAGTGGCGCATACCATCGAGGATTATCGAAGCAGATGATGAAGCTCAGTAAATAGAGTGCCAGCGGCAGTACCCAGAGAAACGGCACGACCGCAACGTCCTGGCAAAGTTTGTTCGTGGTAGCCAGGAGAAGCACTGAGGCGCAGGCGGGAAGAGCAAGCCAGAGGAGGGAGTCAGTGAGTGAGTGAGCGGGTGAGTGAGTGAGTGGGTCTGACGCTGGATGACCATCTGAACCCGAAGTTTGAGCCCCCAAACCGGCATTTGAAACCTCGGACTTCGGGCTTCGGGCTTCGGATTTCGGACTTTGGACCTCGGACTTTGGACTTTGGACTTTAGAGCTTGGACTTTGGACTTTGGACTGCCACATGCACAGGCCGCAGCAAATCACGTAAGCCACCAAGCCCCAGCCCCACCAAGCCGCTTGCGCTCTTCGAGTGAAATGAGTTTCGAAAAAAAACGGATAGCTCAGCAGCGCCAGAAGCGAGCCGAGGTTCGAAAGCGCGTAGAGCCGGTAAGGTGATTTATCGGGATAAGCCTGAGCGAACCATTGTTGGACCAGTGGGCCAGTGGTCGAAAGGACCAAGTACGGCAGGCCAAGGCAGGCTGTCAGTAGCAGCAGAATCCGCAGAGTCGGATTGGTATCCGGATCCGGTTTCCAGGCATCTCCGGGAGTGATGGGCAACAGAGCAAGCGCAGCAAGGAGCAGAACCGCATGCAGAATTGTCCGGCCGCGCGGTTTCAGGCGGTGGGTGCTGAAGTGGGCGTATGCGTAACCCCCAAGCAAAAGCACCTGGAAAAACAACATGCAAGTAGTCCACACCCCCGGCCCGCCGCCGAACCATGGCAAAATAAATTTCCCTATGAGCGGCTGAACCTGAAACAGTAAAAATGCCCCCAAAAATATCGTCAGCGCGTAGAGCATGGCGGCGAACGGTATGATTAATTCCGATTTTAACGCAGAGACGCAGAAGCAAAGACGCAGAAGACAAACCGCAAAAAGACAGGAAAATTCAAGACAGGAAAATGTAAAAAGGAAATCCCGCAGAAAAATTAAGGGCAGAAAAATTTAAAGGAGTGTTCATGTTCCTGTCTAAAATTTTCCTGCCAGTTCTTCGTCTCGATTTTTCTGTCTTCAATTTTCCTGCCTTGACTTTGCGTCTTTGCGTCTTTGCGTTAATCTCCCGGCAGAATCACGTCCGCCTTCGCAGTCCGGCCGGGGTAAATTGCACCTTCGCAAACACTTCAGCCAATCGAAACACGGTTCCTAATGATACCAACTTGATTTCCGCTTCAACTCCGCTCGCCTCTTTGAGTGTCCACTCTCCATTTGATTTCCCCACGAACTGTTCGATGCGCGGCTCTTTTTGGCTCACGAGCAGGTATTCGCGGCAGGATGGGATTTGGCGATAATGCTCAAACTTTTTGCCGCGGTCGTAGGCTTCCGTCGAATCCGAAAGCACCTCGATGATCAGCACAGGATTTAACAGCGTATCTTCCTGCTCGTCCAAAAAACGTTGCTCTCCACATACAATTGAGATATCGGGATAGGTGAGCAATCCCGTCGCCTCAATTTTCACGCGCAGGTCAGTATTGTACGCAACACAGTCACTGCCTTTGAGGGCGTTGGTAAGCAAACCTGCGAGATTGGTCGCAATTAAGCTGTGTGCGCGCATGCCGCCGGCCATGGCAAACATTTCGCCGTCGAAAAATTCGCTGCGGAATTGCGCCTGCCGCTCGATGCGCAAGTAATCGGCTTCGGTCAATCGCGCAAGATTTTGAGCCAGCGCCATAGGCCGTAAGATAGCAATCTCGACTCCAGCAGGCAAGGGAAGGCTTGCATTGCGCAATTGCGCCAACGTGTTAACGTCCGTTTTAACGTTTTAACATTTTAACTTTCTTAACGTCTTTCAGACGCATGATTCGCCGCGATTACATCCTGCGGATGATTGAGGAGTTTTTCCAGATGCTCTCGCGCCTGAATGCGCAAAAGAAGGGAGAGCTTTGGCAGGATGCCGCCGGCACCCTTGATGAAGAGTTTCAACGCCTGGTCGGCACCGGGGCTGAGGGCGTGGCGCGGCTCTCGGGGACCGAACTTCTGGCGCAGCTCGTCGAAGCTGGCCCCACCCACCTTGTGCAGACCAAAGCGCTAATGCTTGCGACCCTTCTCAAAGAAACCGGGGATGTCGCAGCCGCAAGCGGCCAAGCCGAGCAAAGCCGGGCGTGTTATCTCAAAGGCTTGCATCTGCTGCTGGACACATTCGGACGCGGTGAGGTGACAGATTGCCCGGAGTTCGTGCCGCAGGTCGAAGCTTTCGTTTTAGCGCTTGCCGAAGCGCCGCTGCCATTGTCCACGCACGCCAGATTGATGGAGCACTACGAACGTGATGGCGAGTTTGGAAAAGCTGAGGATGCCCTCTTCGCGATGCTCGAAACCGAACCGGACAATCCTGACCTGCTGAATTTCGGCATCGCCTTCTACGAGCGGCTCGCGGCCCACGCGGATACAGCTCTGGCCGAAGGCAACTTGCCTCGAGCCGAGGTCGAGGCAGGTTTGCGTCAATTACGCGACAGGAAGCAGCATCAGTCCTGAGCCGTCTGGGAGCGCGGGCATCTTGCCCGCAAGTCCTGGGAACTGTAGAGCGGGCCTCGTCGGACTAATAGATTTTTTCTGCCGGCGATTTTCCGGCAATTCATCACCCACCAATAAACCTGCAATAATCCATAATTCCATCCTTCCACGCAGATTGCGCGACGCCGTAAGCTTCCTATGGCCCTGTGCCCGGCGCCGGGACGGCAGCGAATTGGGCGGATCTTTGCTGAAGAAGGTTTTTGGCTTGCTGAAGGGCGCTGCGGCCTTCGGGATCCGACGTTACGTCCGACAGGGCTTGGATGAGCGCCATCTGGCGCTGGGCCTGGTCTGCCGTCATGACACCCAAAGGAGCGGTGAGGTAGTTTTGATTGCCAATGGATAAGTGCGCCATCCTGAGTTCATTCGAAGGGACTTTCGCCAGCGGATCCTCGAAGGCCGAGTTTTGAAAAGTCATTTGGTCACCGGCAAGAATAGGCATGAGAGCCGCCCAGAGGTAAGCCGAGAAAGCGCCCTGGCGAGCTTGCTCGACGAGGAACGTGCGCGCTTCATCGGACTGGGAAGCGGCCTGAGCGACCATTTGGAGGGCGGCAATCTTGGCGCCGGACCCGGCACCCGCCTGGCCCGAAGCCACCTGCGTGAGGGCCGAGATACCTGCTCCATCTGGCAATTGGCCGAGGGTCATCATGGCGTAATAGTTCCATTGGCCCGCGTTCTGAAGCAAGTCGGAGACGGCGCTGGCGCCACCGTAACGTTGGATCAGTTCAAACAGGGGCGCGACGTCGCGGCTAGGCAGGTTGCCTTGGGCGGCCATGGCAAGGGTTTGGCGTGCCGCATCGAGCGCGGCGGCCTGGTAAATGCCGGGCTGAAGCTTATCCAGGTTTTGGGCCAGGAGCGCGATTTCGCGAGGGTCGGCGGTCGAACCAAGAAGCTCGGTCATGGTGTCCACGGAAGACTGACCGCCGATCTGACCCAAGGCATCAATCATGGCTGCCCGGGCCGTGGGATAGCCCAATAGTTGTTTGCCTGCAGAGCCAAAGTCAATATCCGAGTTGCCGGAGAGAAACTCGCGTATCGCCGACACGGCCCCCGGGCCTTGCTCGATCAATAAATGAAGCCTTTGTTTCCAGGCGGTGGCTTGCTCCTCGTTGACTACGCCTCCCAGCGCATCCAGGTTCACCACATTTCTGACGAGATCGCGCATGCCCTGTGCGGGCTCGGGGAAGTTACCGTGTGACGCCTGGGTTTGCGAGCGCCGGACCGCACTGGCGGATGAAGGCTGGACTGGTGACGAATGGACCAAAGCGGTGGATGCTGCAGGGCTGGCCGGCTCCGGCTGTATCGAAGTGACTGCGGCGGACGGCGCCTTGCGGGACTTAGCCGGCAAAAAGCTGATGGCCACCGCCGCCAGGCAGACCAAAAGCAAAAGCCAGGCGAACAATCGGAGAAGCGTTCGATTTTTCATGGGTCGAGTTGCGGTTCTTAGAGCCTTCCTCACCCGCCGCCGCTAAAGCTTTGGCGGGCAAGCCTCGGCTATTTCATAATATATATCAATTCTGGCGCAGGCGAAAGTTCATCTCGGGGGCTGAAAGAGATTTCGTAAATTGCGTGGCTACGCCGGTGCCTAAGAAATTGGTAAAGGTGGTCCAACTCGCCGAAACCGAAGGATTGGTGGTTTGCTGGATGGTGTAACTAAACCCGTTAAAGGCTGTCGTGCTCAGGAGAAGGTTGGTCCCTGACCGGCTGGCCGAAAGCGGTGGAGGCTGCGGGACTACAGAGAAAAGTAGCCCGCTGCCAGTGCTGCCACCTTCCGCGGCTGTACCGTAAAGACGCCCATTAGCCAGGGTGAGACTGCCATTCGGACTGGCACCGTCAGAATTGACGTTATAGGGATAACCATTGATTTGGACTGAGTTGAGGGCAGAGTAATCATGAGAATCGGCATAGCCCGCGCCATTCGTGGCGATAGAAAAAATGATGCCTTCCTGGTTTGAGCCGGCTGTCAGGCCCGTAGCGAAAAGCGTGGCTCCGGACAGCACCAGGCCGGGATTGTAGATAGGCGAGTAAAACACAGTCGCACCGAAGTCGTAAAGCACAGTGAACCCGCTGCCGTTCGTGTTCATCGAAAAAAGGCAGGTGCCGCCGAGGCCGTAGAGGGTCGAACCGGCGACAATCAACTGGCACTGCGGCATAGCGCCGTTGGTGTCGAAATGATGCAGGACCTTGAACCCCGAGCCGTTGATATTCAGTGCAAAGATGACGCCGTAATTGTTTGTGCCGCCCTCGAAGGTCGTGCCATACAAAGTGGACCCGGCCAGCGCCAGGCCTGCGGCTGGGCCAGTGCCCGTGGAATTCGCCACGGGGTTCGCGGGGTCGCCCTGGAAGGTATAAAGAGTGTTAATCGTTTGGCTGTTGGTAGCGATAGAGAATACCGTCCCCCCGGTTGGGGAGGGGTTGGGTTTGCCGTCTGTGCTGGCCTGAGTTGTGCCATAGAGCAAGGAACCCGCGAGCACAAGATTACCGTTCGGCATCGCGCCATCGGTACCGTCCGTAAATCGATAGAGATTGCTGTAACCGGTTCCATTGGTGGAAAGCGAAAATATGACGCCATAGTCCGCGCCATCATTGGCACCGCTGGCGGTTCCGTAGAGGGTTCCACCGGAGATAGTCAATCCACCGTAGGGACTGGCGCCGTCAGTGGGAGCATTGGTGAAGGAATGAAGAAGGTGGAAATTGGTGCCGTTGGTGTTGATGGCAAAAATAGTTCCAAGGCCCCCCGCGCCGCCAGCATAGCATGCACCGTAAAATACTCCACTGGACAGCAGCAATCCTCCGATGGGATTCGCTCCACTGCCGTTGGTTAGAGCATATGGGATCGGTCTGGCGGTAACAAAGGGGAAAGTGTAAAGTGGAGCGTAACTCTGGGCCTGTGCGGTGAGGAGTGGCGCAAGGATGGCCGAGAGAAGAAGGCTGGAGGCCACTAACTTGACTGGGTTAAACAACCTAACTGGGTTACATGGGTTACACAGGACCGTTGCGCGGGACCTGCGCGGCGTCTTGCGGTTGCGAACGTCAGAATGGACTTGACCTGTACGGCACTGCATAAGGAGACGATCACGAGGAGGATCGAGGTTGAATCGGCGGAGGCATAAACACGGGTATGGAAATCGAAGGCGCCTGGGGATAATTGGAATTCACACGAACTTCCAGTCGCTTATCTGTTGGCGCTCGAAAATTAGCAGGGAAAGTGAGCAGAAGCTGATAGGTGCGGCCCGGCTGAAGTTCGCGCAATTTCAGTTCAGGACCCGCAACATTGATTTTGGGTTCCGAAAGAACGAGCGAGTTGGTGCTGCGGCTCTCAATGGCTACCGGCACTTCAAGAGCTTTCGACAAAGATTCGGTCGACACGCGGATTGTGGGAGGGGAGATTGCAAGGGCTGGTGTAACAGTGGCAAAAAGCTTCACCTCCACCAAGGGCATCTTGGGAGTAGATGTTTTGATTGTAAGCACGCTGTTCATGCTTCCCGCAGGCAAAGGTGGAACAACACTCACGCGCAGTTCAAATTCCTTGCCCTCCTTGATAGTTTGAAGCATGGCTCGGAACGCATTATTCGTGCAGACCGGCTCGGAAAGCACGACTGGCTCATCGAGGTTATTCTGGATGTGGATGATTCGGGTTTCGTTCGTCTGAAAATCCGGCCCGAATCCGAACGCGGCTATACCGGGCACCGCGTCGATGGGCCGCGAAATCATCGCCGAGATTCTTAGCACAACGCTGGGCTGCGCCGGATCAGTGCTGACGACCCACACGTTTTTGCCTACGGGCCCCGACAATCCCGAAGCGCTATAGATCACCGGTATGATCCCGGTTTTGCCGGGTTCGACGCGCTTACTGTAACTCCCCGCCGCAGTGCAACTGCAAGAAGGCCGCACTTCGGTAATCTCCAGCATCTTCGTGCCAGTGTTTGTAAAGACGAAGGTATGTGTCACGCTTACGCCAGGCGCGACTTTGCCGAAATCGTGATCCAACTCAGCAAACTGGATTTTAGGGACGGAGTTGCTGGACTGAGGCAGTGTTGCGGCAGGTTGCGCGTTCGTTACATCCCTCCCGCTCGATTGAGCGTGGGTAGAGGCCACCCCTGCCAGCAATGAAATCATCACGCAAAAGTTCAAGACCCTATCCGTCATTGAAGCATAATCTTATCGGAATAATTCGGGAATGGAAAGGAGGTAAAGTACGGAATGAAAAACGGACGATAGACTTCAGACCAGTGACCACTGACTCTGTACATCCTGCGCCCCCGCCGGATGAACCGGCGGGGGCGCGAGGCGAATTACTAACTTATGGGCAGGTCGCGCCGGTCGCGGGATGGATCTGCAGGTTCCCGTGAGTTGACGGGCCTGTGTCGCTGATATCCGCAGGCCGCCCGCAAACGGTGCAGTTAGGCAACGTTCCCGGAGGCACGCCGCCCAGGACGATGCCGGTGGGCGAGATCTGGGCGGGCGTGCTGATCGATTCAATGAAGTTACAGCTATCGGCGCCCAGGCACCCGCGGAACGCTGTCTCAATTGTAGTGATGTCGGTGTGCTTGCTCGTGTAGATCAGGTTGCCGGATACATCCCGGGCATACCAGGCCTGGAAGCAATAGACATCAGCGGGCGGTGTTCCACCCTTCGGATGGGTGCCACCCGGCTCGCTCCGGTCTTCAACATAGACACGGAAGATGATATACACTTCGTCCTTTTGGCTGGTTCCACTGTCAGTGGTCGGCGTGACCCTGCCAATACCAGTGAAGATGATCGCGTTATCGGGAGCTGGGCTGGGCATTGGCCCACAGACACGGTGATCATCCGGATTGCACAGAGTGAATCTCTTGGCAACGCCGAGGAACTTGCCGTTGGGCTGGTCGTCGGTAGATTCGCAGCAACCCAGGCAAGCGCACATCAGGGTATCGTACGGGTGGAGTTGTGATCCCGGATTGACATTATGGGAGGCAGTCACCACATCCCGCGGGTTGCCTTTGCCCTGGTAGTGGCGAACGTGCTCCCATTCGCCGCGGATGCAAGGATTGTTCAGATGCTCACCGCAATCCTTCATGCTGAACGGCGCGCCCAGTTGACCGCCGTGAGTGATATATGTGAGTTGCAACTGGGTGCCGGTCGTCGGGCCGCTGGTGGGCGGATAGAGGGCAGTGCAGAGCGGTCCACTGGCCGTGCAACCATTGCCTATTCTTGCTCCCGGGCAATTCGTATCGCAAATCCCCGGATCCATCCTGCCGCCGCCGGTGACACGGCAGAGAACGGCAACCGCGCAGTCTGCGCAAGCCTCACACTCGCTGACGGCGGTCGTGATGACCTTGCCGGTCGTATCGTAGATGCAAGGATACGAAGCACTGGCGACCACTGTGCCCTGGACCTTCACCGTCCAGGTGTTGGTCGGACAAGTGAACAACACGCAACCGAAGTTGGTGATGGTCACAGACTGACCTGCAGCCACGAACACATTCGTCGGAATGGCGACAGGATTGGTGTCATTGCACGGCACGAGATTCGTCAACAACGTTCCATCGATGAGGTTGACGTGGAGATCCGCCTGGCCGGTGTTGTGCAGAACAATGCTGACCTGCAGGGGCGCATTGACCGAGCCCTGAGGCAGGGTGACGGTGCAACCGTTTTTGTCCGGCGTGCCATTCGTGTTCAGGTTGAAGTCCGAACTGAGGAGCAGTTCGCACGAAACGCTGGCCGGCACAACCACCGCCTCGGCATTCGTCGCGGCGGTAACGGTTTGACCCGTGAGCGCACTCTGGCCAGAGGCGGTCACCGTGTTCTGGTGTGTGCCTACAGGCCATGGCAGCCCGTAATAGTTGGTTACCGCATGGAACCCTGCCAGTGTGAATGGATTCGGGAAGTTAAGCGGTACCCCGGCGGCCAGGAGCACGGGATCGGACACCTGGATGTTCGTCAGGGTCACACACGCGCAGTTGCTCACGATGATCTGATAACAGAACGCCGGCTCGTTGGTGCCCGCCACACCGAAAGCCTGGTTGCTGTAGGTGAGGCTGCTGTTGCACCCTGTGATGCCCGCCGGAGGCCCGCAGGTGATCAGCTTGCTGACGCAGATCACCGGGGGCGGACAGGTCACCGTTGTGCTGCAAATGGTGGCCATGGCGTTTGCAGCGTTACTGCATATATCCAGGCCAGAAGCAGTGAATTGGTCAGTATTGAGACCACATAATGCCGTGTTGGTTATCAGCGGCAAGGTATAGGTCCCGTGTACTCCCAGAGTGCCGACAGGGTAGGCTGTGATACTCGTGCCGCTGGAGTTGACAACCGTGTTGGTGATATATACTCCAAACATCGGCTGCAAGGAGCAATTCGAGACGGTTGCTGTCACGGTGTAGGAGAGCGGAGCGGTGCCGCAGTTCGTCATCAACGCAGGGCCGCACGTCCTGGTGATGGACAGGCACGGAGTATTCGTCACCAGGGTCAGGCCCACAGGTGTGCCGTTCGACACTGAGCTGCATGTAAAGCCGATGACCGTGAGGAAGTAGTTGAACGGCCCGCAGTTGGTTATGGTGACGGTGGTTGGCGGCACAGTCACACCCACGTGCGGTGGCACATTGGGCAAGTTGAAGCAATTACTCATGACCACTCCGGTGTTCACATTGGTGACATAGGAGCAAACCTGCACTCCGGTCAGCGGCATCGTGCCGCAATTGGTGATTGAGCCGCCGATGGTGAAGTTGCTGGAAACCAGGCCGATAACCGGTGGGCCGGACGTCAGGTTAATTCCGACGCACGGAGTGTTGGTCACAGTGGTGGTGCAAAGCAGCGACTGGGCCGTAACAGCAGGCCCGCAGGGCGGAGTGCCCGTTACCGACAGGAAGTCCGTGTAAGGACCGCAGTTGGTAACCGTGATGGTCTGTGGCGAGATTGGCACAACCGAGTTCGCGGGCACGGTGCCGATGGTTATACGGTTGGTCGTGACCCATCCGCTGGTGACGTCCGCGATGGTGTCGGCCACCACCACGCCCGTGAGCGGCATCGTGCCGCAGTTGGTCACGAAGCCCGAGATCGTGTATGAGCCGGTCGCGAGATCAACGTAGGTCGGCCCGCACACCTTCATTACGCCGATGCACGGAGTGTTCGTCACGACCGTCTTGCACGGATTCGAAGTGTTCGTCACCGTCGAGTTGCACGGACCGTGCGCGCCCACGATGAAGTAATCGATATTAGTACCACAGATGTTCCCGCAGTTGGTCACTGACACCGTAATAGCAGGTATCGCCGTCGAGCTGAACGGCGCCACTGTGCCAATGACGAATGGGCCATTGGTGAAGGCGCATAAGCTGTCATTGGTAACGACGTCAAACACCACAACCCCGGTCAACGGTTCACTGCTGCAGTTGGTCACCGAGCCGCCGACCGTATAGATGCCGGTGGCCACGTCTATGAACGCCGGCCCGCAGGTCTTGGTCACCTGGATGCAAGGCGTGTAGGTCACCACCGTCTTGCATACGTTCGAGATGTTCGTCACCGTCGTGTTGCACGCACCGCGCGCGCCCACAATGAAGTAGTCGCTATTGGTGCCACACAGGTTCCCGCAGTTAGTTACTGATACCGTTATCGCCGGTATCGGCACCTGGGTGAACGCCGGCACGGTGCCAATGAGGAACGGTCCGTTGGT
>PSRM01000022.1 GCA_003176045.1 Verrucomicrobiota bacterium
GCGGAGAACGTGGCGCGGTTCATTGATGTGAACCTTCAGTTGATGCTCGACGCGCCCTCCGGCGAAGATCAGCAATGGGAGCCTCTCGTCAATACCACGGGGGACCTTGAGGCCTTCGCCAAGTGTTACGGCCAGGCCACGAAACAAAACGTTATTCATTTCCTCACCTTCGACGCCGAGAACCCGAACTCAGTCCTCTCTTGTGTTCGCGCAGCCCGCGAAAATGCCCGAAGCATCCGCGAGATCATTTCTTCGGAGATGTGGCTGCAACTGAACAAGTTTTATTGGACCGTCACAGCAGCAGCGGAGGCCTCGAACGGCCAGACCAATCTCATCGAGTTCTTCAGCGAGGTAAAAAACTCCAATCACCTGTTCAACGGCATCACCGCCGCAACGATGACGCACGGCGAACCGTGGCACTTCTTTCAGTTGGGGAGAGCACTCGAACGGGCTGACAAAACTTCGCGCATCCTGGATGTGAAATATTTCATCCTTCTGCGCTCGGCCCAGGATGTCGGCTCGCCGTTCGATGACATTCAATGGGCCGCCGTTTTGCGTTCAGCCAGCGCCTTCGAGATGTATCGCAAACGGCATGGGCGCATCTCACCCAAAGGCGTAGCGGAGTTCTTGCTGCTCGACCGCGAGTTCCCGCGCTCAGTCCATTTTTGCCTCCTTGCGGCGCGCGATTCGCTCCATTGCATTTCCGGCACCCCCTTGGGCACCTTTCGCCACGCGCCCGAGAAACTCCTGGGCCAGCTTTGCTCCGATCTTTCTTTCACCAGCATTGATGAGATCATCAACACCGGTCTGCACGAATATGTGGACGACCTCCAAACCCGGCTTAATCAAGTCGGCGCGGGGATTTATGAGACCTTTTTTGCCATCAAAACGCCTAAGGCCCGAAAGCCACTCGCCCAACAACAGACCCAATGATGCAGATGGCAACAGGATGTAAGAATGCCTTGGACTTTCGGACTTCGGATTTCGGATTTCGGATTTCGGACTTTGGACTTTGGACTTTGGACTTTGGACTGCCCTCATGATCCACGTCGCCCTTTACCATAAAACGCAGTACGACTACGACAGAGAGGTTGCACACGCGCCTCACGTCGTTCGGTTGCGTCCTGCGCCCCATTGCCGCACGAAGGTGCTGAGCTACTCGCAGCGCATCACCGGTGGCGAACATTTCATCAATTGGCAACAGGACCCTTTCTCGAATTGGAACGCGCGCCTCGTTTTCCCCAACAAAATGAAGCATCTCTGCGTCGAGGTCGAGCTTGTGGCCGAGATGTCTGTGTGGAACCCGTTCGATTTTTTTCTCGAGGATAGCGCGATCCACTTTCCGTTCACTTATGAACCCGCCCTGAAAAAAGACCTGGCGCCTTTCCTCGAAACTGGCCCGCCATCGCCAAGACTCGGGGCGTTCCTTGAAAGTAGGGCAGGCGTCCCGCCTGCCCCGCACGACGATGCGGCCGCAAAACCGGGCAGGCGAGACGCCTGCCCTACAATTGACTTCCTCGTCGCCCTCAACCGCCGCCTCCAATCCGAAATCAAGTACCTCATCCGCGTCGAACCTGGCGTCCAAACGCCTGAGGAGACCCTGACCAAAGCCAGCGGCTCCTGCCGCGATACCGCCTGGCTGCTTGTCAATGTCCTTCGCCATTTCGGTTTAGCGGCGCGTTTCGTCAGCGGCTACCTCGTTCAACTCACGCCCGACGTAAAGTCGCTGGACGGACCCAGTGGCACGACGGCCGATTTCACAGACCTGCATGCGTGGTGCGAAGTCTTTCTGCCCGGCGCAGGCTGGATTGGGCTCGACCCCACTAGCGGCTTGCTTGCCGGCGAGGGTCATATCCCGCTCAGTTGCACGCCTGAGCCCAGTACCGCGGCTCCGGTCACCGGCGTGACAGATAAATGCGAAGCAACGCTGCACCATGAGATGCGTGTGTCGCGTGTTTACGAATCGCCGCGGGTGACCAGGCCTTATACCGAAGAGCAGTGGAGCGCTCTTGAAAGGCTGGGACGGGCTATTGATGCCGATCTGGCCAGTCAGGATGTGCGGCTGACCATGGGCGGCGAGCCGACGTTTGTTTCGATTGATGATCCGGACGGCGTGGAATGGAACTTCACAGCCGTCTCACACAAAAAGCGTCTGCTCTCGGGGGAACTGCTCCAGCGCCTGAGCCGCAGATTTGCGACTGGCGCGCTCATGCATTATGGCCAGGGCAAATGGTATCCGGAGGAACAGCTCCCTCGCTGGGCACTGGCTGCCTATTGGCGCAAGGATGGCGTGCCTGTCTGGAAAGATGGGTCGCTTATCGCTGACGAGTCGAAGGATTACGGCTTCGGCACACGGGAAGCTAAGGTGTTGCTCGAACGAATCTCACAAGTGTTGGGAGTCAGACAGGAGCATATCCTGCCCGCCTTCGAGGACGTCTTTTATTACGCCTGGAAAGAGCGGCGGCTGCCGTCGAACGTCACTCCCGAAAAATCCAATCTGAAGGACGAGCTGGAACGCGAGCGGATTGCGCGGCTCTTTCAGAAGGGGCTTGGAGAAGTGGCCGGCTATGCGTTGCCGCTCAGACGGGCATGGTACGGGCAAACGCCTGGCTGGATGTCCGGCGCGTGGTTCCGGCGGGACACCGACACCCTATGGCTCACTCCCGGCGACTCGCCCATGGGCCTGCGCCTGCCGCTCGACTCCATTCCCTGGGTCGGCGAACCGGATTACCCGTGGGTACTGCCACAGGACCCATCCCAAAAGCTGCCGCCGCTGCCGCCCGAGTTTCCTTATTGGGCCAAATCAGGGGCGGGGACAGCCTTGTCCCCGCTTCCGCCAATGAAACACCAGCAGTTCCTCCGCGGCCGCGGTGAACCGGTACCGGCGGGTCATGGCCCCGGCCAACGCGCACAGCAACTAGGTGAGCCGCCGGATAGCCGCGTGAAACTTCCGCCCTTGCCTTCCGATTTCGATCCCACGCGCCGGCCCAAACAAGGCGAGAGCGCTTCCTGGGTCATCCGGACCGCCGTCTGCGTCGAACCGCGCGAAGGCCGCCTTTACCTTTTCATGCCACCAGTGGCCACGACCGAAGATTACCTGGACCTGATCGCCGGTGTGGAGGTGGCAGTGACAGAACTCGGCCTGCCGATTATCATCGAAGGCGAACCGCCGCCAACAGATCCGCGCTTGAACAAGCTCGCCGTGACTCCTGATCCAGGCGTGATCGAGGTGAACTTGCACCCGAGCAAAAATTGGGAGGAATTGGTCGAGCGCACTACAGTGCTTTACGAGGAAGCGCGGCTCAGCAGGCTGGGAACCGAGAAATTCATGCTTGATGGCCGGCACAGCGGCACCGGCGGCGGCAACCACATCATTATCGGTGGCGACAAACCCGGCGATTCGCCGATTCTGCGCCGGCCGGATTTGCTGCGGTCCTTAATCGCATATTGGCAAAATCATCCATCGCTGAGCTGGCTTTTCAGCGGGCTTTTTATCGGCCCGACCTCGCAGGCGCCCCGCATTGATGAAGCCCGGAACGATTCGCTTTACGAAATTGAAGTGGCTTTCGCCGAACTTGACAGGAATATCTACGCGCTGCATTACACGCCGCCGTGGTTGACCGATCGTCTGCTGCGCAACCTGCTCATTGATTCCAGCGGCAACACCCACCGCGCCGAATTCTGCATTGATAAGCTCTACGCCCCCGAAAACGTGAAGGGCCGGCTCGGCCTGGTCGAACTGCGCGCCTTCGAAATGCCCCCGCACGCTCGCATGAGCCTGGCCCAACATCTGTTGCTCAGAGGGTTGATTGCAAAGTTCTGGCGCGAGCCTTATCGAAACGGTTTGGTCCGTTGGGGCACCGACATTCACGATCGCTGGATGCTGCCGCACTTTTGCGAGGCGGACTTGAAAGACGTAATCGGCCAGCTTTGCGGAGCTGGTTACCTGTTCAATTTCGACACGTTCGCGCCTCATTTCGAGTTTCGCTTCCCCCGCATCGGCGAGTTTGCTCAGCGCAACGTGCAAATCGAACTGCGCACTGCGCTTGAGCCGTGGCACGTGCTGGGCGAGGAGGCGGGAGCGGGGGGATCGGTGCGCTACGTGGACAGCTCGCTCGAACGGCTCCAGGTCAAAGCCCGCGGTCTGATCGGCGACCGCTTCATACTCACCTGCAACCGCCGCCGTGTCCCCTTGCGCCCCACCGGCACAAACGGCGAAGCTGTCGCCGGCGTCCGCTATCGCGCCTGGCAACCTCCCGAATGTCTGCAACCCACTATCGGAGTCCACACGCCGCTCGTGTTCGATCTCTACGACACTTGGAATCAGCGCAGCCTGGGCGGTTGCACCTACCACGTCGCCCATCCCGGCGGACGAAACTATACCACGTTTCCCGTCAACGCCTACGAAGCCGAATCCCGCCGCCTATCCCGCTTCTTTACCCACGGCGCATCCCAAGGCTCCTACGTCCCGCCAGCCGAACCCGAGAACCCGGATTTTCCATTTACGCTGGACCTCCGAACAGAGCCGCGCGCGTGATGGCGTGCCCGACCCAGGCCAAACGACAGAATCATGGGGAGAAAGAATTATTTTAAGAAAGTTCTTTATGATTCTGTCCCTCCATGATTCTGTCTCTAAGCGAATGCCGGCAAGACACAATCATACTAAAAAGTCAGAATCGTTCCCAAAGCTCGGCGAGCATGAGTAAGCCCCCAATACCGGAGGAAACTCGCACCGCGGAGTATCTGCTGCACAAATACTCCGCCGTTACAGGCGCTTACGATGAGCTTCAGGAACAACCCGGCGTTCCCCGCGCACATTGGAGTCCACTGGTTGATTCCCTGCAGCAGCTTGATCGTCATGAACTGGAAAGCCGATGGGAAAACGGACGGAGGATCATTCGGGAGCACGGCGTTACCTATAATGTTTATGGCGATCCGCAAGCAATCGACCGACCCTGGGGCCTGGACTTCATTCCGTTCATTATTCCTGGTGAAGAGTGGGCACTCCTGGAGGCAGGACTGGCCCAGCGTTCCCGATTGTTCAACCTGGTCCTCGCGGATCTCTACACTGGCTCGCAACGCCTGCTGCGAGATGGTTTTATACCGCCTGAGCTGGTCTATGCGAATCCAGGTTTTTTGCGCCCGTGCCGCGGCATTCAGGTGCCGTCGAAAGTTTATCTCCACCTCCTGGCCTGTGACCTGGCGCGCTCGCCAAATGGACAATGGTGGGTGCTGTCCGACCGCACGCAAGCGCCGAGCGGGATGGGTTATGCCTGGGAGAATCGCACTGTGGTCTCCCGAGTTCTGCCTGATCAGATTCGCCAGAGCCGTGCCCAGCCGTTGGCCGGTTTTTTTCAACGTCAGCGGGAAATGCTGTTCGATTTGGCCCCGGCCGGCGCCGACCGCAGCAGTGTTGTGCTCCTGACTCCCGGGCCGAACAGCGAGACCTATTTTGAACACGCTTACCTGGCGCGGAGTCTCGGTTTTCCACTCGTGGAAGGCCCGGATTTGACGGTTCGTGACCGCGGAGTGTTTCTCAAGACCATCGAGGGCCTTCAGCCGGTGGGGGTCATCTTGCGGCGCGTGGATGATGCCTGGTGCGATCCGCTTGAGTTGCGCGGCGATTCGTTGCTCGGCATATCCGGCTTGGCCGAGGCGACCCGGGCAGGCAAGGTGACCGTGGCCAACGCGTTAGGCGCAGGCTTGATTGAAAGCCCCGCCTTCCTGGCGTTCCTGCCAGGGCTTTGCCGTCACTTACTCGCGGAGGAGTTGCTTTTGCCCTCCGTTGCCACATGGTGGTGCGGACAAGCAAAAGAGTTGCGTTACGTAATCGAGCATCTGGATTCATTGATTGTAAAACCGGCTTTTGGTTCGAGCGTATCGAGTCCGATACCGCCGATGACCGCAGCCATGGCCCGCCACAAGCGGGCGGAGCATCGCGCGAAGTTTGTGGAATTGATCGAGGCCGCTCCGCGGGATTTCGTGGCGCAAGAGCGCATGAAATTGTCCCGCGCACCGGCTTGGGCCGAAGGTTGCCTGGCGCCCCGGGCAGCCGTCATTCGTGGCTATGTCGCGAATGGCGGTAAATCCATCACCGTGATGCCTGGCGGCCTGGCCAGGATCTCCAAAAATCCGCGCGACCTTGCGCCGGCGCTTCATAGCGGCACCATCAGCAAAGACATTTGGGTATTGTCTGGCGCCCCTCAAAATGTCCCGGAGCCTGCTCCGATTACCGGAGAGACACGCTTCATTGAAAGAGGGCTAACCGGCGTCTCTAGCCGCGCCGCGGACCATCTCTTCTGGTTGGGCCGCTACACCGAGCGGCTGGAACAGTTGCTGCGAGTCCTGCGTTGTGTGCTGGGCAGGGCCGCAGCAGAGCCCGGAGCAGGAAATGCGTTCGAGCATGGAGGCCTCGCCGAGTTGGCATTTAATCTGGGGGTCCTGTCAGAAAAGGAAATACCTCCGGCAGGAAACGGGGAGTTGACGCCGCGAATGCTTCACTTGCTTTACGATCAGGATGAGCCGAGCGGCGTTCGCGATTTGTTGCGCTGTATTCGTTCCGCCAGCCTGGCGGTGCGCGATCGGTTCTCCGGCGATACATGGCGGATTCTTGGCAGACTCGACGCCGACGCGCGAGCGCGCCCAGGACGGTTGGCACTCGCCAGTGCAACGGGCCTGAGCCATAATTTGGTCCTTGACCTCGCCGCATTTAATGGAATGGAAATGGAGAACATGACCCGTGGCCGCGGCTGGCGATTCCTGGATTTTGGAAGAAGGATTGAGCGCGGCATGAATGTTCTAAAACTTTCGCGCGCCGCCGTGAGCGTTCAGACGCCCGCGGCAGCTCTGGAACCCGTGCTGGAAATTGCCGACAGCCTCATGACCTACCGCCGCCAGCATTTTACCGCGCCGCAATTGCACCACGTTTTAGAGCTGGTGATTCGGGAAGAATCAAACCCGCGCTCTCTGGCTTTTCAAATTAACCTGCTCCGCGATCACGTTGCGGCCCTCGGAGCTGATGTCTCTCCCGCGAGCCCTCCTGTCGAAGGGGCCCGGATTCAGGCGCTTGCCGATGCGCTGCGCACAACCGATCTCACTGGGCTGGCAGTTCAGCAGGCTTCAGGAGAAGCGCACCCGTTGGTGGCGATCTTTGATGCCTGGTCAACAGAACTGGCGGCACTCTCCGACGAAGTTACCAACCGTTACTTCAGCCACAGTGGGGCAAGGACGTAGGAACCTAATTACTCTCCAAATGTGCCATTCAGCCTCGTCCTCGTTCTCGTCCTCGTCTGTGCTTAACTAGTTCGATTTCGAGGACGAGGGCAAAACATGAAGAAACTCCTCTACGAAATCACCCACACGACGATTTACGATTACTTGGGCGATGTCTCCGTCTCTCATCATCTGCTGCGATTGGCGCCGAGAACCTACTCAAAGCAGATTCTCCTCGATCATGGATTGGCGATCTCGCCTCAAACTGCCACCGTCGAGGAGCATCCCGATTACTTCGGAAATCCGGCCCATTTCATGGCCGTAGAGATTCCGCACCGCCAGCTTGAGATAAAGTCTCACAGCCGGGTCGCCGTCCTGCCTGCGTTTGTGCCCGACCCGTTGGAGACGCCGGCCTGGGAAGTCGTACGCGCCCGATGCCGGGACGATCACTCAGGCCAGGCGCTCGAAGCCCACGAATTCACTTACCCATCTCCGATGGTGGAAGTCGCCGACGAGTTTGCCGAATACGCCGTTGCCTCATTTCCGCGCGCAAGGCCTGTCTTTGACGCTGTCACGGACCTTTTAGCGCGCATCCATGCAGATTTCACTTTTGATACGACAGCAACAACCGTTTCGACGCCTGTGATGGACGTCTTCCGCCAGCGACGCGGAGTTTGCCAGGATTTCGTTCATTTCCTGATCGCCTGTGTGCGGAGTCTCGGTCTGCCTGCCCGCTATGTCAGCGGCTATTTAGAAACCGATCCGCCGCCCGGCAAACCCAAACTTCGCGGTGTGGACGCTTCGCATGCCTGGGCAAGTTTCTATTGTCCGAGCATCGGCTGGATTGATGTGGATCCGACGAACAATTGCGTTCCCTCACTGCGCCACATCACCATCGGCTGGGGCCGCGATTACAGTGACGTGCCACCAATCCGCGGCGTGCTGGTGGGCAGCCAAAACCAACAATTACGAGTGGCTGTAGATGTGGTGGCGTGCGGACCGACGGAGGAGGGGTAAGGGGGATGATGGATGAATGGATGGTGGATGATTCAGGGAAGGTTGGCTTGCCGAGCCGAAGCTCGCAACGCGATTGGCATCTGGCGGACGATTCGCCCGCCTACGCTTACGCTTCGACGCGGCAGCCTCGCCCGGGCTTTGCTGCGAGCGAAGGCTGGTGGAGCCGAGGGGGTTCGAACCCCTGACCTCCTGAATGCCATTCAGGCGCTCTACC
>PSRM01000178.1 GCA_003176045.1 Verrucomicrobiota bacterium
AAGTCCGCCGTTGTAGGGCAGGCTTTCCAGCCTGCCGGTTCAGGGGGCTTTTCAGCCCCCTGAACCACCGCCTTGTAGGGGTCGCGGCGCTGGAAAGCGCCGCAACCGGCAGGCTGGAAAGCCTGCCCTACAGACTTTATCACTAGCCCTGGTGAAGCCCTATGAAGCCCTACGCCGCGCCTTTCTTTTCTATTGCCTGTCCCATCAGAACCTTTATTCTCAAGGCGTCCCGAGCCGGTACGAAGCGGGTGAGTTGTGGTGCAATCTCCCGCAATAACCGGCCAAACCGATTTTCTTGAACTGCGCTATGCCGACCCAAACCGCTGGCGGGCAGGAGCCGGGGCAGGATGGGATGAGCTTTGCCAACGCGCTACGCGATTGCCTGGCGTGTGGTATCAGCTTCCTTCACGGTGGAAAACAAACCGCGCTCCTAACCAGGGAAGCGGCGCAAATCCTTGGTTTGGGTCCAGACCAGTCGCTCGACGCCCCGCTCGAGGCGTTGCCGAAGCCCCTCCAGGAAATCGCGCGCGAATCCATCAGCTCGGGCAGCCTGATCTCGGAGCGGCAAATCGAACTGGGCGGCCATGCAAACGGTTCTGTGCTGCGCGTCAGCGCGATTCCATTGAAGCAGGGTGATACTGGCTCGAGCGTGGTGCTGGTCTTCAACAATCTGACTCTGGCCCAGCAACTCGAACGGCGGATTCAACAACTCGAGCGACTGGCCAGCGCGGGCACCATGGCCGCCAGCATGGCCCACGAAATCAAAAACGCGCTGGTCGCGGGAAAAACGTTCGTGGACCTTCTGCTCGAAAAAAACAAAGATTCGGAATTAGTCGAAATCGTCCGCCGCGAGCTGAGCCGCATTGATTCCATTGTTAGCCGGATGTTGAAGTTCGCCGGGCCCTCAAGACCCTCCTTCGAGCGCACGGAGCTTCACGAGGTATTGGAACATTGCTTGCGCCTGGTCCAGCGCCAATTTGAAGAAAAGCAAGTCGCACTCAATCACACCTTCTCTGCTGAGCCGGACGTGGTCCGCGCCGATGAATACGAATTACAACAAGCCGTGGTCAACCTCCTCCTCAACGCCCTCGACGCCACCGCCGCTGGTGGAACAGTTACCGTGCAAACGGAAAATGTTCCGGCACGACTCAAAAAAGACCACACCGGCCTTGCGGTTCCCCCTCGGACTGAAATCCCGATCCATCGGGACCGCGGAGGGGGAGAGGGCCGGGGTGAGGGGGAGCGGTGCTGCAGTCCGGATGTGCCCCCTACTAACTCACAAGCGGTTGACTCCTTACGCCTGACCATCGCCGACACAGGTCACGGAGTCTTGCCCGAGCACATGGAACGATTATTCGAGCCCTTTTTCACCACAAAACCCGGCGGCACCGGCCTGGGACTGTCCATCACCCGCCGCATCATCCAGGAACACGGCGGCTCGATTCATGTCGAGAGTACCCCGGGCAAAGGCACCTGCTTCACCATCCTGCTCCCTGCGTGTAAGTCAGTAGTCAGTGGTCAGTAGTCCGTGGTCAGTGGTGTCAGGTGTCCGGTGTCATGTATCACGTGTCAGGTGGTGGGGCAATGAATGGGGGATTAAGAGTTAAGAGTGAGCGAAAGGTTAAGATTAAGAACCTGCTTGTGCCCCTAGGGGGAAAAAGGCCGTAACACCGTAACACGCCGCATTTTACTGGGCTTTTTTCGCAAAAAAGCCGTAACAAAAGGCGTTACGGGCCGGAACTGAGGCGTAACTTTTTCTTTTTCACGATTTAACGCTTTAGCTGGAAGGCTTCCCCGTTTTAACGTTTTAACGTTTTAACGTTTTAACGACCTAACTAACACTTGAACCACGGCGCCACGATCCCCGACTATCGTCCCCTCACCCTGGGCATCCTGAGCGACATCCATTACGCCAGCGCCCCCGAGCGCGCCCAAGGCACCGATTACGAATATCGCAACCTCTCCAATCCTCTGCTTCGTCACGCCGTCCGCTTGTTCAGGACCCACATCTGGATGCACGATCCCCTGGGACATAACCACCTCCTCGACCGTTTCCTGGATGATGCCACCGGCTTTGACTACGTCATCGCCAACGGCGATTTCTCCTGCAACTGCGAGTTCCTGGGCGTCAGCGAAAACGGCGCCTTTCAAAGCGCCTCCGAATGTCTGGGCAAATTGCGCCAGAAATTTGGCGAGAAGTTTTATGCGGTCTGCGGCGACCACGAGCTAGGCAAGCTCAGTTCCTTCGGCCGCAAGGGTGGATTGCGACTGGCCAGTTGGAAGCGCGCCACAGAGGAGTTGAGACTGCAACCCTTCTGGAAACTTACTTTGGGCTCCTATGTGCTGATTGGCATCGTGTCCACTATCACCGCGCTGCCGGTATTCGAACCTGACATGGACCCAGCCGAAAAGCCCGATTGGGAAAAATTGCGGCATCAACACCTTACCGCCATCCGCGACGCTTTCGTGGCCCTGAAACCCGAGCAGCGCGTCCTGCTCTTTTGCCATGACCCGACCGCCTTGCCCTTCCTGTGGGAGGACCAAACGATCCGCTCGAAATTGGCCCAGGTTGAGCAAACGATCATCGGCCATCTGCACTCGAACCTGGTTCTCTCGTTCAGCCGCCGCCTCGCCGGTATTCCCAAAATCGGTTTCCTGGGTCACAGCATCGAACGCTTCACTCACGCCCTCCACCAGGCGCGCCTATGGAAACCATTCAAGGTTAGACTCTGCCCCGCCCTGGCCGGCATCGAACTGGTCAAAGGCGGCGGCTACTACACCGCCACAGTCGATCCCTCTGGCCGCGAGCCGGTGCAGTGGCTATTCCACCACCTGTCTCGATCCCCTTCTTAATCTTAATCTTTCTCTTAATCTTAATCTATCCTCTTAGTTAGTATTTCCGGCTTTAGCCGGCTCAGTATTTCCTATTTGTTACCAATCTTGTCTCCTCCTCTGTCCTCTGTTCTTCGTCCTAAAGTCCGACTATGCTGTCCCCCATGAAACAATGGCTGGTTCTGCTGCTCTTACTGGCACCCGCCTGCCTTCCAGCCCAGCAACCAGTCGGCTCCGGAGCGCCGAACTCCGTTTCGGCGCGTCCGACCTCCGACCCCCTCGAGGATTTGATAAAGGAAAACATTGATCCCGATGTTCTGCGCCTGCTCGACCAATTCGACGAGAAGAAAACGCAGCAACTTTTTTCGGAACTTGGGGCCGCAATGAACGGGACAAATATCTATCGCCTGAGCACTTTGCGGGACACTGCCCGGCAGGTCATCCCGTTGCTGCGAGGATATGAGGAAACCGCGGCGGTGGGCGAGTGGCTGCAAACGCGCCTGGAATACCTGGAAGCTGCCGACGAGTTGGAGAAGCAAGCCCGCGCCACAGCCCCCAAAACAGCTCACGCCCAATCTCTGCCTCCACCCACTATCAAAATCCAAAAAGATGTCTGGAGCCGCAGATTAAACAAACGGCCATGGCCCCCTGAGGCGCGGAAGTATCTGCCCAAATTGAAGGCCGCCTTTGCCGCCGAAGGTGTCCCGCCGGCCTTGGCCTGGATCGCCGAAGTCGAATCATCGTTCAATCCCAACGTGCGCAGCCCCGCCGGGGCTGCGGGCCTGTTCCAGTTGATGCCACAAACCGCTCGCGACGAGCACCTCTCACTCTGGCCCCGCGACGAACGGCTCCAGCCCGAAAAAAGCGCCCACGCCGCCGCCCGCCGCCTGCGCATGTTGCACGCGCACTACCGCGATTGGCCCCTGGCGCTGGCCGCCTACAACGCCGGCGAATCCCGCGTGGACACCTTGCTCAAGCGCCACAAAGCCCGCACCTTCGAATCCATCGTTCCCTTCCTCCCCGTCGAAACCCAAATGTACGTCCCGCGGATCGAGGCCACGATATGGGAACGGGAGGCACAGAAGCTGAAAGACTTGAAAGGTTAGTCGGTTCTGACCACGGACCACGGACCAGGGACCACTGACCACTGACCACGGACCACGGACCAGGGAACACTGACCACGGACCACGGACCACTGACCACTGACCTCTGTCCTCCGTTCTCTGTTCTCTGGCCTCTGTCCTCTTGGTCTTTTGCTCTTTGACTCACCTACTCAGCCGATAGAACCGATTCCCAGAACTGGCCGGAACCACAACGCTCTTCAACGTGCCGTTATCGCTATTGGTGGCAGGAATTGTGGTCCACGTGCCCGGATTGATCGTCAGACTCTGCTGCAACACGAACCCGGTGGAAGCCGATGGCCAGGAAACAGCAACCTGCGTTGGCGAAACCAGGCTAATCATCAACGCCGGCGCGCCCACCGACTGCACCGTGGCAATGATTCCCCAAAATCCGCCATCCAGCGTATAGTTGCCGCCACTCGAATGGCCGGCATCCGGCTGGCCGATCGCGCCGGCGACGGCATAAACACTCCCGGTGCTTGCCCCTCCGCCGCCAGCGACTTTGAACCAGTCAATCGAGTAGGATTGGGCGCTTGCCGCAAAGCAGCCCGCTAAGGCCAATACGGTTGTTAGGAACCGCTTTTTCAATTTCCGCCTCCATTCTTTGCATTGATCAGTTGTTCCAGCCGTTCAAGGCGTTCTTTGAGATCGGTGATTTGGTTCTCCTGTTCGTGGATTGTGGCTTGCTTCTCCTCGAGCTTCTGATTGAGGCCCTGGATTGCTGCGAGGGCAACACCCTCTTCGTCTATCGTTGTGATATGCGTGTCGTCCTCACCAACATTGAATGAAGCGTAAAAGTCCTGGGCCATGGGGCCCACATGTCTGATAGACGGGTCCTGGGCCTTGTAGCTCCACGTCGCAACTGGCAAGCTGACCACCTTTTCCAAAATCGCTTTGGCATCCACTGGAACACAATTAGTTTTCACATTCTTATCGCTTAGGCTCGACCAACTGCCGCCGCCGCCGTTGAGAACCACCCCTCCCGTTCCAGAATTGATACTGTAGAACCGTGCTCCTCCGGAGCACCGAACAGTGAACGTGTTGTTGCCCCAAGAGCTGGCAGGATTCCCGCATGCCATAACGAAGGAACCACTGTCGGACGCCGTGGCACTTACTCCTGCCGCGAAACTGTTCAGACCTTGCGCGCTGTTACCGTAGCCGCCGGGGACTGTCGCATTCTGGGCCGATGCCACATTCTGAAGTCCTCCACCAATGGTGGCATAGGGTGCTGAGACCGAATTAGCGGATCCGCCGCCGATCACGCTGTAGTCCGGCTGGCTGCTGAATTGGGTTATGATTTGGTTTCCATCCCCGCCAGCTACAGTCGCCGCTGTGCCTCCAGCATAATTCCCGCCGCCGCCTCCCACGGTCGCCTCTTGGAAGACTGCAGAGTTTCCGTGGCCTCCCGCAACCACGCCATAACTATTCAGCACAGAATTTCCAGAGCCGCCTCCTATCGTGCCATCATTGCCTGATATGGAGCCATTTTCTCCGCCGGCGATGGTTGCAAAGAGGTTAAGTGCCTGATTGCCGGATCCACCTGCCACCGTGGAACGTTCCCCTCCGGCCACGTTCCCTACTCCGCCTCCCGCGGTTGCATAATAATTTGTGGCGGAATTCTGAACTCCGCCTGCCACTGTGCCATCGAAACTGGCAATGTTTTGATATCCTCCTGCAATGGTAGTGGCGTGATTCCCTCCGCTCCTGATTTGGTTCTGCCACCCTCCGCCAATGGTTGAGTACCAAGGACCGGACTGGATTTGATTCTGCCATCCCCCGCCAATAGTCGCGTACCAGGTGCTATTCGAAGTCGTGTTCCCATGCCCCCCGCCGATGAACGACTCGTAATTATTGGCATCAATTCTATTAAATACGCCCCCTCCAATAAATGATCCGTGCCCGTAATTCGTATTGCCCGCCGGCCCAAAGCCATCGTCCCCACCCCCTGCAATCACGGCCCCAAGTGTGCCCGAAGCCACGAAATTAACGCTGGCACCACCAATTACATTGGGCGCCGAGCCATTTGGTTCAAGCCGCAACCCCCGCGCCCCATTCACGTGCAACTCCAGCGCCTGATTATCAGTTGTGCCCACAAAGTTCGGTCCTGCCGTTGTCCCTGAATTGCCGCCTAGCTGCCAGCCCGACGAAGCTGACGGAAGGTTGGTCAATCCCGCACCGTTGCCGATGAAGGTGCCTGCTGTCACCGTGCCTGCGACGTGCAACGTACTCTGCGGATTGCTTGTGCCGATTCCGACCCTGCCCCCGGCGCTATTCAAGATCGTGTTTGCTCCATCTACGCTCAGGTACAACGGTACGGCCGAATTACTGAAGTAGTTCCAACCCGTCACCTTCATGTTATTCCCGCTTCCGGCCTGAAAGACCAGGCTATTCCCCGATGTGGTATCAGTCACTCTTTCCTGAATCCCGGAAGTCCCGCTCACCTCCAACTGCGAGTGCGGCGAAGACGTCCCCAACCCCATAAAGCCGCTCAAGAGTGTCTGATTTCCGGTGAAGGAATTTCCGCCTGATCGCAGCCCGACGTTTCCGCTGAGGTGGAAGTCCGCCACTGTGCCCCAGAGGTTCGTGGCGTTAAGTAAGGTCAATCCTTCGCCGTCGCCGGAAAACGTGCCAGTCAACGTCACGCCGCTCTGGTTGTTCGTCACAGCAGTGCCGCTCGTACCTAGTTGCCCGAACGCATTGATATACACAGGCACTCCCCCCGGAGGGTTCGCGTTGTAGATGCCCGAAATGTACGTGTTGGTGTGGACGGTCGGATCGCCGATCCGCATCGTGTTGTTGTCGTTGGCGGCGCCCGTGGTGCCGATTTCGATGTTGTAGCTGCCAGCGGTGAGGCTCGACCCGGCACCCTCCCCCAAGCCAATATTGAAATCGCCGGTCAGGCTTGAGGAAAGGGCCTGGAAGCCCAGCACGGTGTTGTGATTGCCGTTGGTACTGGCGTAGAGCGCCTGGTCCCCCAGGGCCGTGTTCCTGGTGCCCGTCGTGTTGTTACGCAGCGCGCCGTGGCCTGCGGCAGTATTCTGGTAGCCACTGAGACTGGCGTAAAGGGCATCCTTGCCCACGGCGGTATTGTTGTAGCCGGTAGTGCTGGAAAAAAGGGCAGTGGCCCCAAGCGCGGTATTCTCATCGCCGTTATTGTTGTAAAGGGTCTGCAACCCAACTGCTGTGTTGGCGCTTCCTGAGGTATTAAGCTTGAGCGCCTCGCCGCCGAGCGCCACGTTATTTGCGCCAGTGGTGTTGGAATAGAGCGCCGCGATGCCATCGGCCGTATTCTCTGAGCCACTGGCATTGGAATAAAGCGCGGCATAACCGTTGGCTGTGTTTTGGACGCCGTTGGTGTTGAGGTAAAGTGCTGTGTAGCCGTTGGCAGTGTTGTAGTAGCCGACGGTGTTGTTGCCCAAGGCCTCGACGCCACTGGCGGTGTTGGCGCTGCCGGTGGTATTCAATTCCAGGGCAGCAACGCCGCTGGCGGTATTGTTGTTGCCGCTGGTATTCGAGTTAAGCGATTCGCTGCCCACTGCGGTGTTCCCGGAGCCTGTGCTGTTGGCTTCAAGAGCCTGGCTACCGTGGGCGGTGTTCGCCGAGCCGGTCGTGTTGTATAAGAGCGCCTCAAAACCGCTGGCTGTGTTTCCGCTGCCGGTGGTATTGCTGTTCAAGGCGGCAAAACCATTGGCCGTGTTTTCGCTGCCGCTGGTGTTGCGGGAGAGGGACCCGTAGCCGCTAGATGTATTATAATTCCCGCTCAGGTTGTTTTGCAGAGCGTTCGCACCTACGGCGGTATTTGCGGTGCCATTGGTGTTCGCGTAGAGCGCTGCAAGCCCGACGGCGGTGTTGTCATGACCGTCGAGATTATACTGGAGGGCCTCGGAACCTATGCTGGTATTGTTATAGCCGGTGGTGTTTCGTTGCAGTCCGATGTAACCAACGGCGGTGTTGTCGTTGCCGGTTGTGTTGCGGACAAGGCAAGCACGCCATTGGCGGTGTTGTCGTTGCCGCTGGTGTTGGAAAAGAGCGCCTCAAAGCCGATGGCGGTATTATTGAGACCGTTCGTGTTGTTGTAGAGGGCTGCGAGTCCAAATGCGCTATCCGAAATTTCATGGTTGGAGGGGGGTGGAGTACGTAAGTCATTGATTTGCAAGGCAGCAGCTTAAAAGG
>PSRM01000196.1 GCA_003176045.1 Verrucomicrobiota bacterium
GTAGCTCAATTGGATAGAGCGTCGGCCTCCGGAGCCGAAGGTTGTGGGTTCGACCCCCGCCTCGCGTACCAGCCCCGAGAAAGTACTTGGGCCCCGCATTCGAAAGTCGCAATTTCCCGAGGTAATTCCCATGCCGTGCTCCGCCGAGAAAACATTTGACAAAACGCTCACAGCATGGCATACTGCAGCCGATCCATCACTATGAACTTCTCCAAGGCTCAATCATCCAAGCTGCCTTTGTGCCGTCCTGCGGCCCAAGGGAAGCAGAATGAAAGGAACTTCGTGCGAAAGCAATTTGTCCGGAAAGCTTTCCTGATCGCCCTCGCATGGGTGTGCTCCTACTGGTGTGTGGGGGCCGCGACGATTTTGGTAAGCAGCACCGCGGATGATGGCCCCGGCACGCTGCGCGATGCGCTTGACGTTGCAAACGATGGTGACGTTATTGCGTTCTCCGTGACGGGAACGATCACACTTGCCAGCCATGGAATTTTCGGGACTGAGCTTCTGGTGTCCAGGAGCGTGACCATTGCCGGCCCCGGAGCCGATCAGTTGGCAATTGATGGCAACCGAATTGGGCGGGTGTTCCTCGTCTCGGCCACCAACGCAATCCTTGCGGGTCTCACGATCACAAATGGATTCGCGGTCAGTGCGCCTTCCGATCCGTTCGGTGGAAATGGCGCCGGCATTCAACATACCTACGGAGCGCTGGTTATCAGCAACTGCAGTATCGGCGGAAACCAGTCATTAAATCTTGGTTCCTTCGGCGCCGAGGGCGGAGGCATTGCTAACGACGGAAGCTACGGCGGCCGCGCGTCGTTGCTCCTTGTGAATTGCACGGTCAGCGACAACGGCGCTGAATCCGGGGGCGGCATCGCCAATGACGGTTTTTTCGGCAGCGCGGACGTAGAAATCCGAAACAGCACGGTGTCGGGCAATCGCTCAACCGGCCGTGGGGGCGGCATTTGCAATCGGGGCGAGCAGGGCAGCGCCAACGTGCGAATCCAAAACAGCACGATTGCCGCCAACTCCGCTGATGAAGGTGGGGGTATCTGCAGCGCGGGCGTCTTCGGCACTGCGAACGTGCTCATCGTCAACAGCACCGTGAGCCGCAACCAGGCCTTTTCGCAGTTCTCGGGCGGCGGCGCAATCGCCACCTTCAATTCCCGCGTGGTGATCGCCAATAGCACCGTGAGCGAGAATGTGACGTTCCTGACGGATGGCGGTGGAGCGATTCTGATTTCCGGGCCGGCTTCACCGGTTCCTGGCCGTGCGGACTTAACCATAGTCAGCAGCACCCTGGCCTTCAATGCACCCAGCGGAATTACCCTTGCGACATGGTTCGGGGGCAATCCCAGCCTGGAGATTGGCAACACGATTCTGGATGGCCAACCAAACATCCAAAATACAGGGGGCACCGTAATATCCGACGGCTACAACTTGGCCAGCGATGATGGCGGGGGCTTCCTAACGGCGATGAGCGATCAGGTTAATACTGACCCATTGCTTGGGCCGCTGCAGGACAATGGCGGCCCGACCTTTACACACGAGTTGCTTTGTGGCAGTCCGGCCATTGACCATGGTAAGCGCGATATGGTTCCGGACCTGGTCACCGGAATTGACCAACGAGGCTTCCCGCGACCGAGCGACGATCCCTGCGCGCCCAACGGTCCGGGCAGTGACGGAACTGATGTCGGGGCCTTTGAGGTAGAAACAACTTGCGCCTGCTTGCCAACGGACCCGCTCCAAGCGGTGGCGTCCCTCATCGGAGCGATCAACACCGAATGGACGCAGCCTCAACAGCTCCGAGCAACGCTGGAAGCGGCTCTCGCCTCCCTCCAGCGCAATAAGCCTATCCCTGGCATCCACCAGTTGCAGGCATTCCAAGAGCAGTTGCGCTCGCAGGTGGCACCTTCTGAACCTGTGCTCGCGGCTTCCTTGATCGGTGCCGCTCAGGAAATTATCCGGAGATTAGGGCACTGACTTCATAGAAGAGGCGCGGGCTGCCACTGCCAATCTCGTGCGGGCGGATCTCCTGGAATGGTTGCCAAACGTTCGGCCTTACTTTACCTATTTGATCAGAGACTCCTTACGTCTTTTCCTAAAATCCCGATTTAGTGCCCCGGCGGAAGGTCCGACGAAGTTCGCGACGAAGTTTCGCCTACAATCCCGATTTAATGCCCCGGCGGAAGGTCCTGTTCGTCGGAAGGCTTGTCCAGGAGCGTCTTGCCTTGTGTGCGCACCCCACTGCCGCCCTTGAACCTAATGAGCAGATAGAAGCTCGCCAGGACGATTGCCAGAATGACCAGCACCGGAATAAGCCAGACGTGCAACATGCAGTCACGGTAGCACAGCGCGAGACTCAGGGAAAGCCCCGGGTGACCTCCGTAATCATCCATACACTCAACTTCTCGACCGTTGGAGCCGTATATGCTGTAGTAATGGAGAGAATAATTGCGGCTCGCCGAGAGGCGGGATTGTGTAACGAAGTAAACGTATGAAGTACAAATTTTTGACAAAGGGATTGATCGCCACGGTAGCGGGCGCGTGCATTGCAGCCACCCCAACCTTGCAAGCCTCGGTCACCTTTGGCGGCACGGCCACCAATTCCGCCAGTGGCCAACTGTTATCGGCCACCGCCACCTTTGACATTATCAGCGGAACCAACTTGCAAGTTACCCTTTCCAACCTCGGCGCGCCTGTCACTCAGCCTTCGGATGTTCTAGAATGTCTGTTCTTTAACCTGGATGGAGCGGGGACATTGGCTCCCGTCTCAGCCGTCCTGGGTACCGGCAGCAGCGTGCTCAACGGGCCCGTGCCGTCGGGCCAAACGTTGGGAGATCAATGGGAGTATCTCGGCGGCTTATCTGGCACGCCCAATGGAGCAAACCGAGGCATTTCCGGGGCTGGCCTCGGCATCTTCGGCTCCGGCAACTTTGGATCCAACAGCCAGAATTGTGACGGCGTGCCCTTTGGTATCGCCAACGGCATCGCGTCCAATGCTAATGGGGGGGTGAAGGATGTAACGCTTGAGGACAACTCCATGGTTTTCACCCTCAGAGGCTTACCTGCAGGCTTCAGCCTCTCCAAAATCAATACTGTCGGTTTCCAATACGGCACCATGTTGGCACCCGCCGAGCCGTTGGTGATCGCCCATATTATGGTGGTGCCTGAACCTACCGGCCTGGCGCTTCTGGCGGTCGGCCTGGGAGCTTTCATCGTATTGCGCCGCCACGACCGCTAACAGCTTTCGAGCCCCAGCCATGCCTCAAGGGCGCAGCTCCGTTTTTCGGGCTGCGCCCCTCCTTTTTGAGAGGGCGTACCTTGCTTTTCTCGGGAAAAATTGCTTTCCTTTCACCTCTTCCAAACCTTTCGGATCTGAAAGAACATGTTGTGTGAGCCGTTGTGATCGCAGCTTTTTCAGGTGACATCGTCCCATTTGCGGCATGAGTGATATCACCCGCATCCTGGATGCGATTCAAAACGGCGAATCCAAAGCCAGTGAGGAGCTGCTCCCTCTGGTCTATGACGAACTCCGCCGCCTGGCGGCCGCGAAGATGGCGCGCGAAGCTCCCGGCCAAACCCTCCAACCCACCGCCCTGGTCCACGAGGCCTGGTTGCGGCTAAGCGCCGACGGCCAACCTAACTGGCAGAATCGCGCGCACTTTCTCGGTGCGGCGGCGGAGGCGATGCGGCGCATCCTTGTCGAAAACGCGCGCCGCAAGCTGCGCCTCAAGCGCGGCAGCGGAGTGGAGCACGTGGAGTTTGATTCGCTGGCAATCGAGGCGCCCGCAGAGGACGAAAAGGTCCTTCAAGTTCATGAATCGCTGGATGCGCTGGTGGCGGAAGACCCGCAGAAGGCGCAAATCGTGAAGCTGCGCTTCTTCTCCGGCTTGAACTACGATGAAATCGCCGGCTTGCTGGACGTGAATGAAAAAACCGTCCGCCGCCATTGGGAACTGGCCAAGGTGCGGCTGGTCCAAATCATGGATGGGTTGGGGTCAAGCCCGCAGACGCCGCAAAGCCCCAAACAAAGTTAAATGGGTTTCAAGTTACAAAGTTACATAATTGCAATCGTGGGCAATTTGCGTAGGCACGTAATTTTTTTCAGCCCATTTAACCTATTTAACCTATTTGACCTAATTAACTCATTTAACCCCGGTGGGATTGGAATGTCCGTTTCTTCACGCGGACGGCGCATTTGAAGTCAGATGGAATCGTCGGATGACATCTTTCTGAACGCGAGGCAGATCGCCGACCGGGCCGAGCGGGCCGGCTACCTGGCCAAAACTTGCGGCGGCGATGCGGAGCTGCGCGGGCGCGTCGAGGCGATGCTGCGCGACGCGGAGCGCGCGGAGAAGATCTTCGGGGAGGAAAGCACTAATCAGAATCTAACAGGAGGAAACGGAGGAAACAGAGAAGTCTAGCGCCGCTCGTTGCGCCTCTGCGCCTTCGCGACATTGCGTTAAATTTCTGCCGGCTGCGTCGCTTTCTCGCTTCGAAATGTCCGTTTTTTTACGCGGATGGCGCATAAAAGGGCAATGAAACTTGTCTGTACTCCTCTCTCCATCGTCGCACCCGCAATTGTTTTGCTCGCTACAGCGGTTAGAGAAACCTCAGCGGCCACGCTCGTGGTTTCAAATAGCACCGATAGCTCCGCGGGTTCGTTGCGGGCCACCGTGACTAGCGCAGCCTCGGGTGACATCATCACGTTTGCCGCCGGACTCGCCGGCCAGAAGATCGTGCTGACCAGCGGTGAGATCCTGCTCAACAAAAACCTGACCATTGACGGATCGGCGCTGGCCAACCGGATTCAGATCAACGGCAATCACGCCTCGCGCGTCTTCAACGTCCAATCCAACAGCACCGTATTTCTGAATCAATTGACGATTACAAATGCCTTTATCCCGGACGACGTGGGCGGCGGCATTTATAACGAGGGCCTCCTGACGGTGAGCAACTGCACCTTTGCCCGCAATTGGTCAGGCTCCGCGGGGGGCGCAATTCATAGTGAGGGCGGCGCGCTCGCGGTGAGGAACAGCACCTTTTTTGCCAATACGAGTGCCGACGAAGGTGGCGCCATCAGTGAACATGGCTCGCTGAGAATCGTAAACAGCACATTCACAGCCAATACCGCCAATGCCGGCGGCGGCCTCCGTATCATCACCGTGGGAGACGGCGACCCGACCTCTGTGGTATCGGATTCATCAATCTGACTGGCGCCAGCTTCACCGCGCAGACCGGCACCAATGGAGTGGTGCCGAGTAACTGGTTCAATCTCGGTCCAGCCGTCGAATCCCCCGCCAATTCCGGCCAGTTCCGATTCACCGATACGCAGGCCACGAACTATCCAAAGCGCTTTTATCGTGTGAAGTCGCCGTAGGACGGACCGGGAACTCTTGCGTCTCTGCCTCTTTGCGTCTTTGCGTTAAATTTTTGCCGGGCTTCGTAAATTGTTCACTCCGAAATGTCCGTTTTTTTACTCGGATGGCGCATATAAGAGCAAATGGAATCGTTGCATGACTTTCTAATATGCGGCGGTCTCTAAACGAAATAAAACAACACAACCTCATTAGAAAGGAATAGTATGCATCACACAAATAAAGCCGCGTTCTGCTCTGCGCTTGCGGCGTTCAGCCTCTTCCCGGCCATGGCGAGGGCTGATCTTTTCGGTTACACCGGAGCCATTCAAACATTCACAGCCCCGCAGGCGGGCTACTACGACTTCACCGTAGCCGGTGCGCAAGGGGGGACGGGAAGCATTGGCGCCGGCGGGCTGGGTGCCGTATTAGATGGGGAGTATTTTCTCGGGCAGGGCGCCACCGTGCAAATCGTGGTCGGGGGTCAGGGTGCCTCAACCACAATAGCAGGGGGAGGAGGAGGAAGTTTTGTCTTCGTCTCGAGTGCGCCCCAGCCACTGATTGTTGCCGGTGGGGGAGGCGGCAGCGCCGTTACGAGTGGAGTTGGCCTTGGCACACCCGGACAAACCGGAGTGAACGGGTCGTCAGGCCAGGGTAGCTCCGGGACAGGCGGGGTCGGCGGCACCAGCGGCAACGGCGGGGGACGCGGCACCCGTGGCGCCTTCGACGGGGGTGGCGGCGCTGGTTGGCTCAGCAATGGGGGCGGGCCCGATAGCAATGGTGGGGCGGGCGGTTCAGGTCCAGCGACCTTCACGGGCGGCGCGGGCGGGGCTGGAGGTGGGGCAGGCGGATTCGGCGGGGG
>PSRM01000065.1 GCA_003176045.1 Verrucomicrobiota bacterium
GACTAGTAACTAGTCACATTTCAAGATAAAAAATGAGCAAAACTGGGTTTTCTCACAATTTTGTCCTGCACCCATGTAATCCGCTCGCATCGACTTAAACTCATTAACACTTGACTACAACCACACCGCGGAGCGCGGGCATCACTGCCGACGAGAACAGGAAGCAAACCAGGTAAACCTGTTGGCTCCGGGCGTATCTCGAAAGTACCGTTACCTGCCAGGAGCACATGCCCAAGGCGCCGGGTGAGGGCACCCGGCCTACAGGCACAGCGCTGTGGACATGTAGGCCGGGTGCCCTCACCCGGCGCGCAGGGAGGAAAATGTTCTGGCTAACGGCACGTTAAAGATGCGCCCGTTGGTTCCTCCAGGCGAACATTCCAGTTGAACCAGTTTTGCAACCCACCTTATCATCGCAATGTGATACGGAGATTCTATGTTCATAACTACAGGTGCCTTGAGAATTTTGAGCTGCCCATCGCTGACCGCCCCTCCGTTTTGTTGATCGGAAAAAATGGCGCTGGAAAGACAACGGCATCACTCGCCCTTGAAGTGCTCCAGAAAATCGCTCGAGGCACCAACCGGGTCGCAGATGTTGTGGCCCCAAAGGATCTGACCCGCGGCCGCGCCGATGTTCCCATGAGGTTCGAGATCGAGGTGCAGCTTGGCGGCCAAACCTTTCAGTACTCTATCGCCTTGGAATTGCCGCCGGGCTTTAAAGAACTCCGCGTGTTTGAGGAGCGTTTGGTGGCCGGTGGCCAGCCAGTCTTCACCCGGGAGTTAGCCCAGGTCAATCTTCCAATCATAAACCAGGATCGAGAAGCCAGGTTCCTCCTTGACTGGCACCTGGCCGCTTTGCCAATAGTCCAGCAACGCACCCCTCAAGACCCGCTTTTCATTTTCAGGCAGTGGCTGGCTCGAATGATCATTCTTCGCCCCCATACCCCGCCTGATCAACGGTAGCTCGGAACGCGAAACCCTCCAGCCGGCAGCCGACGGCACTGATTTCGGAGCATGGTTTTCTGGTTTGTTTACCTACGCGCCAGCAACCTACGCGAGCATAGACCGATATCTCCGGCAAGTAATGCCTGACCTCAAGGACATCAAGAACCCGGTAGTTGCAAAGGAATCCCGCGCTTTGGAAGTCCAATTCGCCACCGAGCAGGGCAGCACTGCCATTCCGTTCTCTGACTTATCCGATGGCGAAAAGTGCTTCATGATTTGTGCCATGGTCCTTGCGGCCAACTCGGCTTATGGCCCCTTGCTCTGCTTTTGGGATGAGCCAGACAGCCACTTGGCGCTCTCGGAGGTCGGACATTTTGTAGCGGCTCTCCGCCAGGCCTTCCAGTCAGGCGGCCAGTTCATCGCCACCTCTCATAACCCCGAAGCCATTCGGCGATTCTCAGAGGAGAACACTCTTGTGCTTTACAGGAAAAGCCATCTTGAGCCCACAAATGTCAGGGCTCTAAATCAAGTTCAGGTCCAGGGAGATTTGATAAGCGCACTTATCCGCGATGACGTTCAGCCATGAGCGTTAACAAGCATCTTCCTCATGTGTTCGTGCTTCCGGAGGATGATGCCAACCGGCAACTAGCCAACGGCTTTTACCTCGCTGAATCTCTCGATGTGCGCAGAATGCAAGTTCTCCAGCCCCCGGGGTCCTAAGTCGCTTCCAAGCCGAGCATGTTGCCGAAATGGACCGGCACGCCAGCCGCTTTATGGTGCTTCTGATTGACTTCGACCAACGCGAAGATCGGCTCAATGCCATCATGGACTCGGTTCCAGAACGCTTAAGAAAAAGGGTCTTCATCCTGGGAACATGGAGCGAGCCTGAACGTCTGCGGCAAAGTCTCGGAGCGCCCTACGAAGCCATCGGCCTGGAATTAGCCAGGGAACGCTGCAGCTCGCCGGCGTTGTGACGAAGAAGATCATGGGTCCACGTCGCTTGAGTGTTGTCACGACGCCTCAGGAACCACATTCGCCCTTTCCTCTTTGCCGACCTGTGAAGCAGCGCCCCTTGCATCTGTCGCAGATCGCATCAATTAGAAACACCTGATCACGACCAGTGATGACCGATCACCCTCTTTCCGTCCTGAGGGGCCAGTGATGCTAAGGTTGCAATCTGAAGCAGTGGAGAAACTTCGTTCTGACCCCGCGAGGAGAAAGCTCGATCTGCCGGCACGACCGCTCGGGCCACTTTCGGATGCTATTAGTGCTTGGCAACGCCTTTTCTCGCAGGCTTGTTCGCTCATCCTCCGTTTTTGGACACCTTTTGCGCAGCCTCCAACCCTCGCGAGGAGAACCTTGCCCTTGCCCGCTGAATTAAGTCATCAATCACACCTTGGCTCATCAAATTTTCATATTCAGCGGCGTAGGCCGCCAAGGCCTGTTCCGAAACCTCTATGCCCTCCAGCCAACGAGTTCCTCTCAATTCCTCAATTCCTCAAGGATGCCGCTTTCAGCCTTCACTATAATCAATCATAATCTATCCTCGCGGCTGTTTCAATCGCTTTAGAAGAGGACCTCGACTGGTCCAAAGTTGAGCCTGAATTCTGGCGCCGAGGATTGTCGTGGTCCGCAGTTCCTGGCTTGCCGCGCCGTAGCGCAGCACAGGCGGGGTCAGTAGTCCGTGGTCCGTGATCACTGGTCACCCGCCCTCCTTTGCCATCTGCCCTATTCAGGCACCGCTGTTACAGTAAATGCCGACCTTTCTTTCACCCCGCCCGGATCTGATTGATAATGCTGGGGTCCTTAATTTCCTTGTCACGCGCCAGCAGCAATACTTTGGAAACCACCTCTGCCGTGCGCGGGTCGTTGTCGGCAAACGGCAGGAAAAGGCGGCCGCGATGCTGTGCCTGAACTGCCACAATGAATAACGTCTCGCCGGGAATTTTCCGCGCGATGGCGCTGCCGAGATGCACCGTGTAGTCGGCCAGCTCACCCTTGATCAAGACAGCGTTGTCTTTGATGCGCACGTTGGAGAGTTTCAACAATGAACAGGTCTCTTTTACCAGGGCGGCACGCATCTCCAACGTAGAGGCACTCGCTTCAGGATCGACACCACCACGATGTGCCACGCTTACCACCAAATCCAGGTCACGCATGGTTTCACTGAATAACCGTGGCGGCAGCTCCGCGAGCTTGAGTGGTTTGCTATCGCCACTGCGTTTCGTGAAGTGGACCGACTCCAGCGTAAGTCCTTCGATTTCAGCGGGAGTGAAAAACGGCTCATCAAACTCCAGCCAAACGGTAATCCCTGCATCGTGGTAAGTCTTGCGCACACCCTCTTCGGGATGATGCACCCAACCGCGTGCGCCCAGCAAGGCCAACGCCTTGCGCGGCTGTACCTGATGTCCGGCATAACGCCGCGATTGTGTGCCTTCGTCCTTTTCCGGCTTCGTGAGAGTATAAAGTTCGCGGAAGACTTGCTTGAACGGTTGGATTCGTTCCTTGGCGAAACAATCCTTTTGCCAGGCGTGCCACTTTGCGGCAGGCAGCAAATCCATTGGGTGCGCGATTCGGATTTTCTCGTCCTTCTTTAATGCCTCCTTGTTGCCGTCGCAATCTTGCAGCGCCTTTCCTCCATGCACGGGATAGCCGAGCACACCCTCCCCAAGGAGCACCAAACCGCCAAGCATCGGGGCGAGAATCGGATGCTTCATCAATTCCTGCAACTCCGCGCCGGTCACAGTTTCACCGCGGCACATGAATTGTTCCAGCGCGATCCGAATGCGCGAGGCCTGCCGCTTGAGTTCCGTTTTACGTTCCCGTAGTGCAGCAACCTTTTTGTCTTTTTTGAGTTTTGGTGGCAAATCCGCGAGAGCTTTGCCGTCCTTCACAACTGAAAATTCAACCTCACCCCATGGATCAATGCCGAGGGAGACGGTGACCCCTTCCACTTGCACGCTAATCGGTCCCTCGGCCAGGTCCGCCACGGCGCGCGCTTCCATCGCCCACTGGAGTCGGATGGGATCAGGGTATCCAGCAGTGCGCGCCAGGTTCTCCTGGCCGATTTGGGCCGCGCGCTTTTCACTGGCCTGGCGTTGCGAACCGAACTGCCGGCTGGTGCGGATGAACTCCTGCATGGCCTTGTAGCGATCCAACAAATCAGCCTCGCGCGACTTCCCGCCAGCCAACGGCAGCAGCCCTAATGCCCGTATCCCATCCTGGTAGCGCTTAATTCGAACTCGCGTCAGCAGTTCCTTCTTCTTCACTCGATTTAGCATCGCGTCGGCGAATAAGCGGGCGCGTGCGTGACCCGCGCCTGTCGAAGCATATTTGGCCGCTTCATCGAGCACCGCCCACCGCTTCTCTGCCAGATCAGCGTAAACGCGGTTGAACCAATCGACGTCCACAGCTCCTTCCAATAGTTCTTCCGACGTCAGCGCCGTGCGGCGGCTCAGATCGGCTTTCCATGCCTCGCGAATCTCCTCATCCACACTCCAGTCCGTTCCCTTGGTGTGAGCATGAATCCACCAAACGGCGTCCACGAAACTCTTCCAGCCAAGCGCCAGCTCGACGTGCGTGACCCATTGCGGGGCGTATAATGCCAGTTCCACCAGGCGCGATTCGGGAATCTGTGCCGCCATTACTTGCTTCGCAAAATCCGCTGGCGTTTCGTCTTCGGCGGGAAAACAGGCCCGTACGAGATGGCTCAACACGGTTTCCTTATCTTCGCTGTCATAAGCCCAGCCGCGCTTGAAATTCCCTTCGCCGAGTACGCGCAGAATGTTGACGAGATTGGCGATGCCATAGACGGATTTAATGGCCATCGCTGGTTTGGAAGCTGCCGTAGCGCTATCGCCGCGAGTGATTTCAACTTCCAATACACGCGCCCGGCATCGTTCCATTAAAGGTCGCAGGGCAGGAAACTTCGTCAGCAGCTCTTTGCTGTGGCTTCGGCTGGTCAGTTGCGTCAGCTCATCAAAGCTGCCGCCACCGTAGCGTCCTTCTTCACGTGGTCCGAGAAATTGATCGAACACATCGGAATCGCTGGCAGCACCAACGGCATGAGAGTTGGCCATTATCCCGAGGTCAGCGCGGTCACGCGAAATTGGCGTGCCCCTGTCCGAAAGATTGTTTTCACGGCCAAATGGTTCGTCCGCCCAACGCAGCAGTCGAAAGAGCCGGCCGTGTTGTGCTGGTGTCCATTGTGCCGCCGCAAAGCGGCGGTCCCAATTCACGAGTTCTCGCCATTGGCTCAGCGGCGAGCTATAATCCCGCCAATTGAAGTCGTCGCGACTGTAATCGTCGGGGTTGGGCATGTGTCGCAGTTCCGACTCGGGCACCAGCGCAAAGATGGTCTCGAGGACATCCAGCAGGAAATCCTGCGTTCCCGGGGCGGGATGTAGGCGGTGCAGCCACCGGAGCAAATCCATTACAATGTGGTCGTGCTTGAGTTCCGGGCGGGGATATTCTCCATAGACAGCGCGCATTACCTCAGGGCAGCGCTTGCGCAGGAGTTTGATATCGTCGTCAGTGCGAGGATCTTTTACCCCGCATTCGAACCAGGCGAAGGCGCGGAGAACCTCAAATCCATCCGCGTCCCGCAGGTCCTTTTTACGCTTGGCCCACCATTCCTCCCAAACTTCGAGCAAAGGCAGTCGAGCTCTGTCTTGCTCCAAAATTTTGTCCTCCTTCGGGATTTGGAAGCCATAATCCACCTCGCCGAGCAGCTTCTGTTCTTTGCTTTCCTCGTTATCCCATTGTTCGATTGTGATCGTCACCTCGCGATGCTCATGAACCAGGTCATCCAAAGCCTGGATCAGACGCACTGCAGCGGCAGAGTGGAGGGCAACCTTTTTGTTTACTGGATTGGCTGGCCAGGTGCGGTCTTCGTGTTTGACCAGCCCCAAAGCGTTTTCAAGCGTCAGGGTTTCCGTGCGCGCAGTCACGATGTTCTCAATTTGCTGGCGTTCAGCTTCGGCCAGCGTGGGGCGTGCTTTGCTGTAGGTTGACGCGCGCTCGCGGGCCTCTGCAAGACAGCGTTTGCAATCCGTGAGCTGACGCAGCAATTCCAGCCCAGCCAGACGTTGCGGAGCACTGGAAGCGTCCAGCAGCCGGTCGGCACTGGCGAGCACCGCCTCGTCCGCTTGCTTGAACAGCAGTTGCAGGATGCCCCGACGCAAATCACCCGCGGTGCGCGTCAACAGATTCTCCAACGTTGGGGCGTCGCCCGCCAACAGCGAGCATTTTTGAAGGCCGGCAATGGCTGCCTCGCGCACACTCCGGCTTGCGTCACCAATCCACGCCAGGAAGGCATCCCTTGCCTCACCGCCAACTTTTTCCGTCTCCGCTAACAGCTTGAGCGCTGCGCCGCGCTCAGAGGAACTGAAATCACCTAGATGTGGAATCAACCGCGTTGCCGGCCGGCTGCCCAGCGCCTTGAGCATCACGCTCGAGATCAGCGAGCGATCCACCGCATAACCTGTCCACGGCCAGACCAGTTCCTTGAGTTTGGTCGCCTTTTCCGGAAACCGCTTGATCAACTTCTCCAAGCGCTCGAAAAAATCGGATTTCAGGAGCGCTTCGTCCAGGTCGCCGTACTGGTGGGCCACCAGCGCGCAGTAGGGCATGTGCAAGTCTTGGTCCTCGAGAATGGAATGAAGCTTCGCTTGCGCGGATGGCAAATCCATCTGGCCAAGCAACCGTGCTGCGACAAAGCGGAACTCCGCCTTCGGATGCTTGAGCAGGGCGCCTGCGGGTTCGACAGCGGCAAGCGCATTGTCGAACGCGATCGTCCACAGTGCCAGGTACGCTTGTTCGGCGTCTTTGCCTTTCAGCGCCGCAGATCGTGCGTTGGCATCTTCGAGATAAAGCAGCAGTTTCTCAATGACAGCATTGGCCACTCCAGTGCTCACCGAATCCCACATGTATCCGAGCCAGACATCCAGGGCCCGCACGGTGGCGCTGAACCGGACGAGGTTGTTGTCCAGGATCACGCGCAAAATCCGTCGGAACGTTTCCGGCCGCGCGGCGTCAACTGATTCAAGGATGGCCTGACGCAATCCCTCTTCACGTTGTGCCGCCAGCAAGAGCTTTTCCACAAATTCCCAGCCATCGGGTCGCGAAGCGCAGAGGAGGGCCCGCAGCACATGTTGGCCCATGATGCCGATTTCATGTTCGCCGCGAGCCGAAGCGCAGAGAATCTCAAAGATCTCATCGCCCGTTTGGCCGCCGGCATCAATGGCAGCGGCTAGAAGGATGGCGAGTGGTTCTGAACCCCAGCCTATATGCCCGGCCCAGGTGGCAAACCAAATCAGGTCTTTCCCGGGATAAGGCCCAACGCAGCCGAGCAACGACTCCACCCACCTGAGCCGGCGCTTGAGCAGCACGCCATCGTTGCCTGGGATGCGAAACGACTTGACCTCGGTCTGCCAGCCGCCCATGGAATGTGGCAGTTCATTGTGCAACTGCCAGCCGGCTTCGACTGCAGCAGCCAATCCCGGGAACAGGGCTTGGAACAACTCCATCCGCTGATCACCGGTCATACCCGCCGCGAGTGGAAGGACCTCCTCGCGCAATTTTCCATGCTCCTGGTAAGAGTAATCCTCGCCGTCATCACTGGCGCCAACCAGGGGTCTGGCGACTTCGCGAGAAGTCTTTGGCAGCTTCTTCAGTGCCGCGAGGCGGTCTTGATGCCACCCTTCAACTTTGATTTTCTCCAGTTCCTTGTGAGCTTGTTCAGGTTTTAGCATGAGTATATCTCCGAAATGGGATTGCCTTACGCGCCGGCGAGTAGTGCCAATCGAACAAATGTCAGTTTGCTGTCGTGTTGTAGAAACACTTGTTTGTCCAGATCGCGTTGTTCCTCGTCGTCGAGAAAGACCAGGTAAAGACCATCCTCAAATGCCTGTAGGGCTGTGCCAGCGGCTGCATCGGCATCGACCTTCTGATGCAAGTTCCGCCCTCCGGAATCTACCCGGCCTTTTTCCAGACCGGATTCGATCTGCGTCTCGGTGAGAATCCTCACCAGCTTGCGTTCTTCCTGCCGCTTCTCGAATGCCTGAACTTCTTCGCGAACGATGCGCGTAATGAGTTCACGCAGTGTCAGCCCTTCACCGCCAGCTTCATCCGGCGGCCAGGGCATCTGCCAGTCCGGCACCAACGGCCTGCGCCGCCCGGCAACTCGCGCGCTAAGAGTGAGGAAACCCATGCTTTGGCTGTGAGCGGAATTGACGAGAACTCGCTTTTCCGCGCGCCGGATGTACTTGACGCTGCGCCGGTGAGGGAGAATCGGTTTTTAATGTTCCTGCGAGCACCACCCGATGCTGGTCAATGCCTGCCACCACCGCAAGTCGCAAAACCCGCCCTGTTTTCGGCGCTACAGAGGTTTAGGGCACCGCGGCAAGGCCGAACGGCCAGAGCCACCACTGCGACATTTGACAACTCACTAAGCTTGCGCGATATTCCGGCGCCTGCTTTCGCAGGCTTGGCGCTGGCCTTTTCACTCATTGGCGCTCGGCTGTTTCCCGCACCTGCGCCCGCGGTTTCCCTCGACCCCCGGTCGCGCCGAAGTCAGACGCAGGCGGATCGACCCTCGACCCTCTCCCGACTTTGGACCTTGGACTTCTTGTCGCGCCGAAGCATTTGCGCAGGCGGATGGACTTTATTTAGCCGTTTCGTTCCAAATTCTCGCTTCTTCAGTGGCGGATCAAACTCGGACAAACCAGATAGAAAGGAAATTAGATTATGACTACTACCACAATGCCCAAAGAAACCACAACGAACCAAACCATGAAAGTCCTCTACACAGCCAAAGCCCACACAACGGGTGGCCGGGAGGGAGGCGCGTCCCGCACTTCCGATGGCCGGCTGGACGTGAAGCTTTCCGTTCCCGGAACTCCCGGCAACGGCACCAACCCCGAACAGTTGTTCGCCGTGGGTTGGTCGGCCTGTTTCCTCAGTGCGGTAAAGCTCGTCGCCGCCCAAATGAAGGTGCGGCTCCCGGCTGACTCGGCCATTGATCCCGAAGTGGACCTTTTGAACGGTGAAGAAGGTTACATGCTCCAGGCCCGCCTGAATGTCAGCCTGCCTGGTGTGGACCGTCAGGTCGCGCAGAAGATTTTAGACGGTGCGCACCAAACGTGCCCCTACTCCAAAGCCACCCGCGGCAACATCAACGTCGAGATCAACCTGGTCTGATCCGTTTTTGAATTAGCTGTTCCCAGAGGAATCCTCGCTATTGGGTGTGTAAGTGCATTTGAAACAAACAAAACTACAGAGGTTTCGATGAATACGACTAGTTTGGTACAAGATAGTAAACTGGCAAAAGGGATCACGGATGCGGAGGCCGGGCAGACCGGTATCGCGGAAAAGGCCTCGGAGGCGGCTTTGACCACTGGCCAACGAGTGGCAATCTGTTTCGCGGGGGGAGTGATAGGCGCGCTGGCGGTGGTCACTTTCAGCCACGTGCTGTTTCAGTCGGGGATTAGCGCGGCTTTGGGTGTGAAAGCGCCCGTTCCGCTCAAGTCGCCAGATATCTATAAGCCGCTCTTTTGGGGCGGGCTCTGGGGCGCCCTGTTCGGGCTATTTATAAAAAGCGCCTGGCAACGATTGTACCTCATCGGGTTTTCGTATGTCCTGGCGCCGCTGCTGGCCTTGTTTCTGTTTTTTCTGCCCAAGGCTGGCGCCGGGTTTTTCGGACTCCAGATGGGCGGGCCGATGTTCACGCTCTACCTGGTGTTGGTGAATCTTCCATTCGGGATAGTCACCGCTTTAACCGCCAAGGCGATAATCGGAAAGCACCCATGAGCATCGCCGACTGCTACGATTACAAAGTTAAATTGGTAACGTGAGTAACATGGCGCGGCAGAGCCGCAACCAAGGGGTTAAATGAGTTAAATGAGTTAAATGAGTTAAATTGAGAAACCGCGTTGCGCGGTTGCACAAGATTTCTGCCGCAAGCTTATGTATGCCCAAAACTTCCATTCCGTGCAGGACGAGCCGCCCAGCACCAGCGTTGCGACAGCGCAGAAAGCCTTTTCCGGCAGAAGTTCGAAGTGGAGATGGGTTATCTACGCAACGGCTGGCGTCGCTCTCATTCTGGCGTTGAAATATCTTCATGTCCAGGACCTGCTCAAGGCAGCATTGGACGGGATTGGAAAGCTTGGGCCTTGGGGGCCGGTGATTTTCGTCGCGCTCTACATTTTGGCGACGGTATTGTTTGTTCCAGGCTCGGTCCTGACGCTTGGGGCCGGCGCGCTCTTTGGAGTGGCGCTTGGCTCGGTGTGTGTGTCCATTAGCGCGACGCTGGGTGCTACGGCAGCATTTCTAGTCGGCCGCTACCTGGCGCGCGATGCCATTGCCCGCAAGATCGAAAAGAACCAGACGTTTGCGACCATTGACCGCGCGGTCGCCGACGAGGGATGGAAGATAGTTCTTCTAACACGCCTCTCGCCCGTTTTTCCATTCACCCTGCTGAATTACGCGTTCGGGTTGACGCGGGTGAAGTTGAGCCACTATGTGCTGGCTTCGTGGATCGGCATGATCCCGGGCACCGTGATGTATGTCTATCTCGGCTCGCTGGTCAACGTCGGCGCGGGTCATCGCCAGCGCACGACTGGCGAGTGGGTCCTCTATGGTGTTGGCCTGCTGGCCACTATTGTCGTGACGCTATTTGTCACACGCCTGGCCCGGAGCGCCCTGGCGAAGAAGATTGGCAACGACGAGACTGGCCAAACTCACAGCCAAACCTCCGAGGTCCCCTCCATTAACCGGGAGGGAAGACCACAGACCACAGACCACGGACCACGGAATTTCCCTTCACCCCGGCCCTCCCGGGGAGAGCGGGAATCGTTGGAACCTGTCGTGGTCAAACCGCCTGACGCGCACAACGCGCGGCTGGTCTCCTACCTGCACCCACCGGATTGGCAAAATCCTACCCCGGCACCTCGCTACAATCTCGTCGTCATCGGCGCGGGAACCGCGGGGCTGGTTACCGCGGCAGGCGCGGCAGGTCTGGGGGCGAAGGTGGCCCTGGTCGAGAAGTCCCTCCTGGGCGGGGACTGTCTTAACGTAGGCTGCGTTCCTTCCAAGGCCATCATACGCTCTGGTCGCGCCGTTTTCGATGCAAGGGAAGCAGGCCCTTTCGGAGTGCGGGTGGGCGAGCCTGTCGAAACAGACTTTCCCGCGGTGATGGAACGCATGCGCAAACTTCGAGCCGACCTCAGCCCTCATGATTCAGCGCAGCGTTTTGCGAAACTTGGCGTCGATGTTTTCCTGGGAGAGGCCAGCTTTACCAGTCCTGATACTGTCCAGGTCGCCGGCCAAACTCTGCGGTTCAAGCGGGCGGTGATCGCCACCGGCGCGCGCGCGGCGGAGCCGCCTATTCCAGGATTGGCTGAGGCCGGCTTTCTGACCAATGAAACGGTATTCAGCCTGACCCAACTTCCGGCCAGGATTGCGGTCATTGGTGGCGGCCCGATTGGTTGCGAGTTGGCGCAAACTTTCCAACGGCTGGGTTCCCAGGTGACCTTGCTCCACAAAAATGCCCACCTGCTGGATCGTGAGGACATGGACGCAGCCGCGCTGGTGCAGAAGGCCTTCCTCCGTGAGGGCATCGCACTGCGCCTCAATGCGACAATCACTCGGGTCGAGCGGACGGTCGATGGAAAACTGCTCCACTACAAGGCAGAGGGAAAAGAAGAGACGCTTGCCGCGGACGAGATTCTGATTGGAACAGGCCGCGCGCCAAACGTCGAGGGGCTTGACCTCGAAGCCGCCGGTGTGCAGTATGACCTGCGCAAAGGCGTCCTGGTGAACGATTGCCTCCAGACCAGCAATCGGAATATTTATGGCGCCGGCGATGTTTGCGTAGCCTGGAAATTTACTCATGCCGCCGATTTCTCGGCCCGGCTCGTAATTCAGAACGCCCTGTTCCTTGGCCGCAAGAAAGCAAGCGCTCTCACCATGCCTTGGTGTACTTACACCGACCCGGAAATTGCTCACGTCGGCCTCTACGAACGTGACGCTCGCGAGCGCGGCTTTGAGGTAGATACTTACAGGCGCGACTTCAAAGAGGTGGACCGCGCCGTTCTGGATGGTGAAGAAGATGGTTTCGTAAAGATCCATACCCGGAAGGGCAGCGGCGAGATCGTCGGTGCGACCATCGTCGCCCGCCATGCCGGCGAGATGATCAGTGAAATCAGTGTAGCGATGACATCGCGCATTGGTTTAGGCAGACTGGCCTCTGTGATTCATCCGTATCCAACGCAGGCCGAAGCGATCCGCCAATGCGGTGATGCCTACAACCGGACCCGGCTCACGCCGACCGTGAAAAAGTGGATGGGGCGCTGGCTCGCGTTTCAACGGAGATAAGAACGTCGAACAAGTGACTTGCCGAGTGCATCTTGAGACTGCCACCGTAGCGCAGGTGAAGAAATCCAAAACCCATGTAGCAGCCGAGGTAACGAGGCTCCGAAATCTTTGTGCACGAGCAGGTTACAAATTAGTTAGAGCCTCGTTACCTCGGCTGCTACAATTATTTCACACCTGCTGAGGCGTTACTTGAAATTCAGTGATCCAATAAAAGGAACCTATGGAAGCGACAGTTGATTCCGAGAGTGTGAGGCAAGCAGTGCGGCAGGGCTACAGCAAGATAGCAGCGAACGAGAGCGGCTGCGGGTGCGGAGTTAGTTGCTGCGGGTCGAGCGCGGAAGTTTCGGCCGATTTGGCCAGGTATGTGGGCTATAGCGCCGAGGAACTGGCGGCCTTGCCCGAAGGCGCCAATTTGGGTTTGTCGTGCGGCAACCCCAACGCGCTCGCCGCGCTGAAGCCTGGCGAGATTGTGCTGGACCTGGGTAGTGGCGGCGGTTTCGACGTGTTCATAGCCGCCCGCAAGGTAGGCGCGGCCGGCAGGGTCGTCGGTGTGGACATGACGGCGGAGATGGTGGCTAAAGCGCGGAAGAGCATCGGACCGTATCGCGATCGGTCAGGTCTCGACAACGTTGAGTTTCGGCTCGGCGAAATCGAGCACCTGCCTGTAGCTGACAATAGCGTCGATGTGGTGATTTCCAATTGCGTAATCAACCTGTCGCCGGACAAGCCGCAGGTATGGCGGGAAATTGCGCGCGCGCTGAAACCGGGTGGCCGCGTGGCGGTGTCGGATCTGGCGCTGCTCAGACCACTTCCTGCGGAAATTCTGAGCATGTTCGAAGCGCTCATCGGCTGTGTTTCGGGCGCGGTCCTGGTCAGCGAAACGGAGCGGATGGCGCGACAAGCCGGCCTCACCGGGATCGGACTCAACCAGAAAGCGGATTACGTGAAGCTGATGACAGACTGGCACGACCCGCTGTACAAACAGATCATCGAGCGTCTGCCCGCCGGGACCGGGCCGAGCGATTACATCACGAGTCTCGAGGTGACGGCGCGCAAACCGGGCGAAGATAGTTGCTGCGCTCAGAATGTCGTCTCATAATTGCGGTAACCATTACAAGCCGCAGCGCCAGAGGGCTGGCGCAGTCCAAAACCTGTCGGAAATTCCGGGACGCTCGTCAGTCGCGGAGCGTCTTGGACTGCGGTAGTCCTCTACCGCTTTCGAGCACGGCCAAATGGATAGTTACTTGTGAGACACCACGCCACACTTGCATGGATCTGATCAGCAACGGGGTTATTGCCGATACAGCAAACCGCAGAAGGCTGATCCTCTTCACCCGCTATCCAATTCCCGGCAAGGTCAAGACCCGCCTGATTCCGGCATTGGGCAGCGAAGGCGCAGCGGCCCTGCACCGCAAACTGGTCTTGCGCGCTTTACGAACCGCTCGCGAAGCTTGTGAGACTTTGCGCGCGGACCTGGAGGTGCACTTTGATGGCACTAATGAACGGGCGATGAGTCATTGGCTGGGAAACGATGCGCGCTTTGTTCCGCAGTGCGCCGGCGACCTGGGTCAGCGCATGGCCAGCGCGTTCGAGCGAACATTCCGCGCCGGTTCATCGGCTACGGTGATCATCGGTAGCGATTGCCCCGGTCTGAGCTGTGATGTCATCATCGGTGCGTTTACCGTTTTGGCGGAAAGTCCAGCGGTGCTCGGGCCGGCTGAGGACGGCGGCTATTATCTGATTGGTCTGAGCCGCCCGATCCCGGAATTGTTCCGCGGCATAGCGTGGGGCACCGACCGAGTGCTCGCCGATTCGCTGGCGGTGCTGCAACGACTGGGCTGCAAGACCGCTTTATTGAGCGCACTGCCGGACATTGATCGGCCAGAAGACCTGCCCGCCTGGCGCCGAATTGAGGCTTCCGAAGACTCTTGCTGGGACCGCATCTCTGTCATCATTCCCACCCTGAACGAAGAGGGCCATATCGCCGCCACCCTGCGGGCAGTCGGGCAAAGTCCCGGTCACGAAGTTATCGTCGTTGACGGCGGCAGCACCGACGCAACCATGGAACGCGGGAAGGATGCAGGCGCGACCGTTCTCACTTCAGATCCGGGCCGCTCACGCCAGATGAACGCGGGCGCTGCAAGGGCCAGGGGAGGCTCGTTACTGTTCTTGCACGCAGACACCCTCCTGCCACGCGACTGGGCCGAGCCGGTTGTCCGAACGCTGCGCACCCCCGGCGTCGCCGCCGGCGCCTTTCGTTTCCGTATCGCAGGAGATTTTCCGGGCAAATCCTTTATTGAGTGGAGCACCGGGATCCGTTCAGGCTGGCTCCAGCGGCCGTACGGCGATCAAGGGCTTTTTCTTGGCAGGGCGCTCTTTGAAGAAATGGGCGGCTTCGCCGATATGCCCATTATGGAAGATTACGAGATTACAGCGCGCCTGCGGCGTCGCGGCCGAATCGTCACCGCCGCCGAACCGGCGATTACCTCTGCTCGCCGATGGCTGAAGTTAGGCGTCCTCCGCACCACTCTCCGCAATCAGTGGATCCTGGCAGCCTATCATCTCGGCGTGTCTCCCCAGAAGCTGGCAACTCGCTACCGAGCAACTCAGACCCGCCGAACAGAGCCGCGCGCGTGAGCAAGCGACCAGCACCCTTCCTTCAATCAATCCTTCCCATTAAATCCCTCAGGCCTGCCGGACAAAAGATTCCGGCTATCCAGAACTTCCGTCGCCTGACCTCTGATCTCTCGCCTCTGTACTCTGTCCTCTGTCCTCTGTCCTCTGTCTTCTGTCCTCTGTCCTCTGTCTTCTGTCCTCTGTCCTCTGTCTTCTGTCCTCTGACCTCCGACCTCCGACCTCTGCCCTCTCACCCCCGCAGCGCCCCACCACAACTGCTCCCACAACCTGCAGTGCAAGCCAGGCAATGCTCACCCGTTCGGACCGCCCAACCTTCCATCAGTTCCGGCGTCACATCCCAAAGATAGAGTCCCGACCCGCCGCCATCATGCATTTGCATTCCCAACATTTGGTTGAAGTCGCAATCATACACCTCACCCATCCAGCCGACGCTCAAGGTCGTGCGACACATCAAGCCCTCGACTGTCGCCGGATTAAAGCTGTTGGCCAACAGCGTCATATATTCCTCAGACTTCCCTTGCCGGCGCAGGTCCTCAGCAAATCGAGCGATCGGCTGGTTCGTAATGGTGTAAAGGTGATTAAACCTGATGCCGAACTCGCGCCCGAGGACTTCTTTATAGTCTGCCTCCAACTCGGCCTGGGGCCCGGGCAATTTCGGGCCAACGGGATTATAGACAAGATTCAGCGGCAAGCGCGTGCCGTATCCGACGTCATTGAGTTTGCGCAGCGCGGAAATGCTCTTCTCGAACACGCCGGCGCCGCGCTGTTTGGTCACGTTGTCCGCCGTGTAGCAGGGCAGCGAGGCGACCACTTCCACTTCGTGTCGCGCCAGGTATTGCGGCAGGTCGCCATAACCCTCTTCTTCGATAATAGTAAGATTGCAGCGGTCAATCACGTGCGACCCCGCGCCGCGGGCGGTCTCAACAAAGAAGCGAAAAAACTCGCTCAGCTCAGGCGCTCCGCCCGTCAGGTCCACGATCTCGGGTTGGAATTGACAAATCCAGGCGGCCAGACGATGAGCTACGTCCTGCCCGACCATCTCGGTTCGCCAGGGGCCTGCATCCACATGACAATGACGGCACGCCTGGTTGCACTTGCGCCCCACGTTAATCTGGAGCGTCTGCAATCGCGCTCGAGCCAGCACCAACCCATGCGCCGCGAGCTTGTCCTCAAAGAGATTCACGTTCAGCAAACCATCGCACGGTTCCCATCTGCTCGCCACGCTCTATTTGCAGAGTTGTGACAAACAAATCTGCCCTTGCGTTGGCAGCTTTCAAAAAGTCAATTTCCGCGTGCATTTACCCCGCAGCCCAAGCTTTCTCCTTTTGTCATTAAGCCAAACCTGGGTGGGCGATGGATAATTGGTTCCCGCCAATTCCGGGAAATCTGAATAACTGTGAACAGGTGTGAATAGCTGTGAAAACTGTGAATAAGTTTCTAATTTTGTTCTTGGCGCTTGTTACCCCGCCGCGGTAAAAACATTTCCAGTCGTTCCCAACAGTTTTAGAAACAAGCAAACCTCTGTTTCTGAAACTCTGATAGGACACGGATGCAAAAATTTGGGTTTCTGGTGAGAAGACTTTGGCCAGGCAGGTTGACGGCCAACAGGTCACCCTATCTTCACCTTTCTCAATTCCTCGCCTCGTTCCCCTGCTCCACCCTCGCTCACCCGCCCCAAACACGAAAGGACCGATCCTTCCGCGTCAGAAAGTCGCTTGCACATACGACTACCTTGGGCGACGCACAACTAAAGACGTTTACTCTTGGGATGCGGGAACTTTAACCTACGGTGTGGCTGTTCGCCGCAAAATCGTTTACGACGGCTGGAATCCCATTGGCATCCTGGATGCTGATAACAACCTGCTCTACTCATTTATGTGGGGTTTGGACTTGAGCGAGACCCTCCAAGGTGCCGGCGGAGTTGGCGGGTTGGTCTCAATGACGGTCTATTCTGGCACCAACGCAGGCACCTATTTCTATTGTTTCGATGGAAACGGAAGCGTTGTGGCGCTCGTAAACGCCACGACCGGTGCGATGGCCGCGCAGTACGAGTACGGTCCTTTTGGCCAAGTGCTGCGGGCCACTGGGGCGATGGCATTCATCAATCCATTCCTTTTTTCGACCAAGTTCTATGATTGGGGGATGGGATTCTATTATTATGGCTTTCGATACTACGATCCAAGCACCGGACGGTGGCTGAGCCGTGAGCCTCTTGGAGAGAAAGCGTCCTATAACCTGGGAGGCTTCCTCGACAATAGCCCCATCAACGCATTTGACGTCCTAGCTAGGCCTGTACAATTCTGCTGGACACTTTTACACTACCTACGTGGTCGCACGTGCTGCTGGTCTTTCAGATCAAGACTCGTTCGAATTCGCCTACTGGTCCCAATATCCAGATCAGAATCAGAATTTTGAGGCAATACACGCACCCCTGAGCGACTTGGTGTCGGTTCAAAGGTATCTCCACTCCTTGGCAGGAGGCGACGCAGATAAGCTGCGCGCTTACCTCGGGTGCTTGCTACGGAGCGATCAACTGGACGCTTCCCAGAAAGGCATTCTCATCCACGCTTTGGGAGACGCGTATGCCCATTCGTATGTGGACCGCTATCAGACATTGGGCTCGCCGAAGGAATCGCGTCCGAATCCTCACTATGGGCACGAAGTGCTCTTCGCGCCACCGTTCGGCCATTTCTTCTCAGGACACAGCCCTGACTACATCGCTAACTTCCCCGACAAGTACGGCCGGTACGTAGACCAACTGTTCGATACCCTCACCGCTTTAAACGCAGGAGCGACTCCTCACCCAGATTGGATCGCAACCTTAAAGGCAAAGGCGGGTGACATCTCAAAACCAGGAGTGTTGGACTTCATCCTGGAGGGGCAAAATGAGGTCGAGGTCAACGCGCTACTCAGGCTCCCCGGGGGCTATCAGGAGTCGTCCCACTACGGCGCTTACAATCCCGACACCCCCGCACACTCGGTCTTACCAGACAAGTCGCGCACAAGCGAATTCAGAGATGACCTGATTGAGAAGATCAAAAATGGTCTCCAGGATTGTTGCCCTAAGAAATAGACGAATCCCATGAACAGATTTTGTAACTTCCTTCCTATCGGGCTGGTTATTCTAACGGGATGCGCGGGCAATGCTGAGTTTAAAAGGAACCAAGGCGCGATCCTAATCGCGCACCGTCCTGCAGTCCTAGAGTTTCGATTTTGGAAAAGCTCTTGGGGTGGAATTTTCGGACCGCACGGATACGTAGGAAATCAGACATACTCTTACACGGCCGCGCTGGAAGGTACTGGACCCGTCTTCGTAAATCCGAAATTCTTGGATAACCCCCCGGATTTTCATTGCACCGGACAGATCACGCTCAGTCCGGATCGTAGCGAAGTAACAATTAAAATGCAAAGAACGATATCGATACCAGGGGCGCGCCCGAAAATGCAACCCCACCCAGCCAACGGGACTTATCATATCGGAGTGGTGAGGAAACCAGCCCCGGCGGAAGCGGATTCTTTCGATAAATGGCTAGCGAACCAGTCAAAATGATCAAAATCCGCGGCTGCTTGCTGCTTCAGCGTGAGCGAGAAGGCTGTGGGCTCGTCGGACACGCCAGGGCGATCAGGTACAAAACAACGATCCCGAGTTTAGAGACCGCCTGATAAACAAGATCAGGAATGGAGTTCAGGGCTGTTGTACGAAAAATATCTCATCGTCACAATGAAATCTCCTACTTTTGCGCTCTGTGCCCTCTTAATGTGTGTTGGGTGTGCTAGTCCAAGACAAACCGGTGGCGGGGACGCCGTAATCATCGATTTTGGGCCGGGCAGGACAGTAGTTCAAATAAACAAAAAAATCTGGACAGGATTTTTGGGGTCAGAGGGCCACGTCGGCGACCGTCCGTATACCTGCTACGCAGCGCTAGAAGGAGCCGGTCCTATCTTCACGAATCCTCGCTTCGAGGAACTCTCCCCGTTTCACTCGATCGGCACAATTACTCTAGATCCAGAGCACAACAGTGTCACTGTCAACATGCGACGCGTCAAGTCGAAGCCCGGGGAACCGCAAAAAACTGCCCGGACCCCCGCAAATGGCACGTACAAAATCAGTTCAGTCAGAAAGCCTCAGCCTGGTGAGTCATGGTTCTAGGCTTCAGATTACATTGTAAAACTTTCTTTTGCCCTGCTTTGACATTCTTTAATCCCTGGGCGATTGTCCATCTCCTGCATCCGCAGGGCAGGCCGTTGGGCAGCGCGGTGGCATTCCGCTCCCTCTCAACCCGCCTGCCGGGTTTCAACCAAGCCAATCATTCCGCGCTCCCTCGTACCCATGACAATTGAAAACAATCAAAGACAACCGAACACAAGCGAAAACAACTTCCACGGGCAATTCGAAGCTCAAAACAACGAGCCCCCCGGGGTATCTCCTGCGCTTTGTCCTCCACTTCGTCGTCCACTTTGTCCACTCCAGTCAATCTAATGCGTTCCGACATATAAAATCCAATCCCTGCGATTGGCAGCCATTTTGACCAAATTTGACTAAATTTGACTAAATTTGACTAAATTTGACTAAAAAAACTTTTTCAAAAAAGGTTTAGTCCAGCTTTCGGCGTAATTGGTGAGCGTTCATAAAAGCTCGCAGATTCGCCCGTGCTCTTTGACATTTTAACGGTTTTTTCACGCCTGAGCATTAGGACGCCAACGTGGCGCAGTCCGCCTCAGCGAGGCGCCGGGTTTCCACCCCGGCGCCTCGCTCCAGGCAAAAGGGATCACAAGAAAACGCCACCTCATTGCCCGTCACAAACGACTGACCACGGATTATGAGCCCAGCCGCGTGCCACCTGACACCCGACACGTGACACCTAACACCTGACCCACCTCACACCTGACCCTCATCCGATCGCCCATCGAACGACAGCCGACAGCAACCCAGAGCAATCCAGAGCAGTTCAGCAAGCTCAGCACCCCACCCCCCTTGCATTGTCATTCCGCGCCCCGCATTGTGCACTCCGCATTCGTCCGGCTTTGAACATTGAACTTTGAACCTTGAACATTGAACTGCCCTTTGGACTGCCCTTCACCTCGGCCCCTACGAGCTTTTTTTGGCCGTTTTGAGCGCAATTCTCGCTAATGCGGGCGTGAGCAGGATTATAACTAGTAAGTTCCGCCGCGTCAGGGCACGCGGCCTCCAAGTCGTTGTAGGCCGGGTCCCCCGACCCGGCGCAGTTACTTATGGCGCTGTACATAACTGAATTAGGAATCAGACAGAGTGTTATGGAAAAAGAAGCCAAAAATGAGCGGGTGCTTTTGACGATGATAGCATTTCTGAGCGCGTTGGCTTTCGGAGGGATGCTGGCGACAGCTCAGGCGGTCCAGATTAGCCAAACTGAGATTGGCTTCAGATTCTCAGTATGGACTGTGGTTGCCTTTCTGGTGGGGTTCAACGCCCTTTTCGTGTACTTGGAGCTCATTTTTATTTGCCGGGAAAAAGCCTCGCTTCGCGTGCGCCGTGTCGGTCTTCTGGTTCTCGTACTTATCACACTGGGAGCTTTGCTCTATCCTCTCAGGATAGTCGGTGTTTCCAAGCAGGCCCAGAAGTATGCCGGCGGCGCCACGGCACTCTGCGTCATCGGAACAGGCCTGGCTTTGGTCCGGCGATTTGTGCGCGCCGCCGAACGCGAGGAACTACAGCAGGAAACTCAAGAGCACGAGGCGGCTTCGCATGGAGCCAACCCCGCCTCCGAGCTGCCTTCCAATTAAACGGCAGAAGCGCGGGAAGCTCATGGCCCACAGACGGGATTGCATTCGCTGAAGCTTGATAAAAAAGTACCTGAGTTTAAGTTGCTTATCCGTGTTCATCCGTGCTCATCCGTGGTAAAAAATTTAGCTAACTTGCACTATTTCAGATGAAAACATAAGCGCTATGAAAACCCTAATCGTCGCACCCTTGGCCTGCCTCGCATCGGCAATCTATTTGCACGCCGCGGACGCCCCACCAGTCAACCAGGCCGTCGCCGTCTTGCACCCCACTGCCGGCCAGCATTGTCATGGAATCGTCCGCTTTACGCAGGAAGGTGAATCCGTGAAGGTTGTCGCATATCTCGAAGGGCTTACGCCTGGCCAGAAGCACGCCTTTCATATCCATCAATACGGAGACTGCTCTGCGCCGGACGCTATGAGTGCAGGTGGCCACTACAACCCCGAAGGTCACCAGCACGGCCTGCCCGAGACGCAAAACAGGCACGCGGGGGACTTGGGGAATATTCAAGCCGACGACCAGGGCAAAGCGCATTATGAGGTCACGGTTTCAAATATCTCGATCACAGGGCCGCAGAATCCGATCATTGGCCGTGGCGTGATCGTTCACGCAAAACCAGATGACGGCAGTCAGCCCGTTGGAAATGCCGGTGGCCGGATTGCGTGCGGAGTCATAGGCATAGCGAATCCTGGAAAGTAGTTATTCAAGCGCACAAAAGACGACGGGGAGAGGGGCGCTATTCTCTGTGCCTCTGTGGCTTTCCTCTGCGCCTTTGCGTTAAATTGTTCTTCGCTTTGGCCATTGCGGGTGAGAATTTCGCTATTGGCCGTGTAGAAGTGTTTCGCCGGATTAAATATCAACACCAAAACTCAACCATAAAATATATGCCAAAATTCAATGCTTACGCAGCCATGGCTGCGCACGGCGCGCTTGAACCTTTCAGCTTCGATCCAGGGGAAATCGGCCCTGAGGAAGTCGAAATCAAGGTGTCGCATTGCGGCCTGTGTCACTCTGATATCTCGATGCTCGATAACGAATGGGGCATGTCTAAATACCCGTTTGTGCCCGGGCACGAGGTGGCCGGAACCGTTGTCGCATTGGGCGCGGCGGCGAAGGGACTGAAGATCGGACAACGCGTCGGGCTCGGCTGGTTCTCACATAGCTGCCTCGCCTGCCACCAATGCCTCTCCGGCGATCAGCACCTGTGCGCCACAGCCCAGGGGACCATTGTCGGACGACACGGTGGCTTTGCCGATCGCGTTCGGGCCCAGTGGACGTGGGTTCGTCCTTTGCCCGATGCGCTGGAACTGGATAAAACCGGCCCGCTGCTGTGCGGCGGTATCACCGTGTTCTCGCCATTGCTGATCCATACCCTGCCCCCTACTGCCCGCGTGGGGATCATTGGCATCGGCGGGTTGGGACACATGGCGCTCCAATTTGCCAACAAATGGGGTTGCGAAGTGCATGCCTTCACCACCAGCGATAGCAAGGATGCCGAAGCGCGACAACTGGGTGCTCATTTCGTCCATAATACGAGGCAGGCTGGAGCGCTTAAAAAGCTCGCCGGCAGCATTGATCTAATCATTTCCACGATCAACGCATCTCAGGATATTGCAGCCTTCCTCGACACCCTTGCCCCCAAAGGTTGCTTCCACAACGTGGGCGCCGTCCTCAAACCACTCGAAGTGTCCGCTTTTGCTTTGATCGGGGGCCAGAAATCCGTGGCTGGCTCGCCGACGGGAAGTCCAACTGCGATTGACAGCATGCTGGCATTCAGCGCCCGCCATTCGGTCGCGCCCATGGTGGAATACTTTCCAATGTCCAGCGTGAACGATGCCTTGGAGCGCCTGCGCTCGGGCAAAGCCCGTTATCGCATCGTGCTTATTAACGACTTCGACAAATCGCAGTCCGCGACCGAATCTCGCCGGGAGAAACAGCCCAAGGCCGCTCTTGCTGCCGCTTAGTCAAATGAAAGTACTCGTCATTGATGTAGGCGGTACGCACGTCAAGGTTTTGGCCACGGGCCAGAACCAGAGGCGCGAGTTTGAGTCGGGTCCGAGTCTCACGCCCAGGCGCCTGGTCTCGAAAGTTCGAAAACTGGTCAATGACTGGGAATATCAAGCCGTCTCCATCGGCTACCCGGGCCCCGTCCTCCGGAATCGGCCGGTCTCAGAGCCGTGGAATTTGGGCAAGGGTTGGGTGGGTTTCAACTTCGAGGCTGCGTTCCGGTGCCCGGTTAAGGTGCTGAATGACGCAGCGATGCAAGCCCTGGGCAGTTACAAACGTGGCAAGATGCTCTTTCTTGGCTTGGGCACAGGTCTCGGTTCGGCGATGATCGTTGACGGCATCATCGAGCCGATGGAGTTGGCTCATCTGCCCTACAAGAAGGCCAGCTTCGAAGATTACGTCGGCCTTCGCGGACTAAAGAGGTGTGGCAAGAAAAAATGGCGCCGAAACGTCGCTGATGTGGTAAAGCGGCTTACCGCTGCCCTCGAACCCGAAGACGTGGTATTGGGTGGCGGGAACGTTCATAAACTCAAAAAGCTGCCTCCCGGCTGCCGCGCCGGCGACAACTTCAACGCCTTTTTGGGCGGATTCCGGTTATGGGAGAAGGACGGCAAGACTGCCGGCGTGAAACATCCGATTGTGCGCGGGAAGGGACGGCCCGTGCAAACAGTTAAATAAGTTAATTGAGTTAAATTGGTTACATGGTTATATGGGATAAGTAGCGCAGGTTTCCACCCTGCTGTATCGCCGATTTCCAATCGGCAGACCGCCCGACCACCTCTGCAGGCTGGAAGCACTGCGATGCAGCAGATTAGAAATCTGCGCTACGAACGCAGGCCGAGCCAACAATGTGAAACGCCGCCAGAAGAAATTCGCCGTTAAGCTCGCCGTTACCGGGACATGTGCAAGAAAATATGAATACACCTGACTTGAATGTAGAACAATTGCAGAAAATGAAAACTGCGCCCGGCTTTGTGGCCGCGCTCGACCAAAGTGGCGGCAGCACGCCCAAGGCTCTTTCGTCGTACGGAATTAAAGAAGGCGCCTGGTCCAACGAAACGCAGATGTTTGATATCGTGCATCAAATGCGCACCCGGATTATAACCAGCCCCGCTTTCACCGGCGATCGTATCCTCGGCGCGATTCTCTTCGAGAATACAATGGACAGGGAAATCGAGGGCCAGCCCACGGCAGACTATCTCTGGACCGTGAAACGAATCGTTCCGTTCCTGAAGGTGGATCTGGGCCTGGCCGCGGAAAAGAACGGGGCGCATTTGATGAAACCCATCCCTCAACTCGGCGCGCTGCTCACCAGGGCCAGGGGCAAACACATTTTTGGCACCAAAATGCGCTCGGTCATCAACCAGGCCGACCCGGCAGGGATCCGGGAAATAGTAAATCAGCAGTTCGAACTG
>PSRM01000127.1 GCA_003176045.1 Verrucomicrobiota bacterium
CCGCGCGCTCTTCGCGGCAAAAGCTTTTTCGCGCGGACAAGGCTGTCCGCGCTCCTTCGCGCCCGCCGGCGGCGATGAATAGAGGAGGGCCGCAGGAAGTCAAAGATGTATGACAGGCGCGCCGAAAAGGCGTATGTTGATGCGGTAACCAAACCCGTATGAAAGCGCGGATGGTTTGGAAGTGCAGTGTGGTCATGGGTTTAATCGTGCTGCCCGTGATTGGCGGCTGCCTGCAGCGCGCGTCGCGGGCCCCTCGTTCCACTCGCGTAACAATCGCCACCCAGCCAGCACCAGCTCCCGCGACGCAGCCTGCCGCTGAGACCGAGGAAGCCATCGCTGATGTTGCCGACTTCGACAATGTGTCGGATGCTGCGGTGACGCCCATTTCGCAGGATCGGCCTTTGCCGGGCGATGTCCATTTGAGTCCCTCAGCCTTCAAACTCGTCCGTCTGGCAATGTCAGGGGCTGAGGAAAAAGCTTTGTTGGCGTTCGCCAATAAAGCGAGTGAGCCATTCGATCTGAGTGCGGACGAAATCATTTACCTTAATGATATCGGCGTGCCCTCGAACGTAGTCGCTGCCATGATCGAGCGAGATCAGCAGTTGAATGAAGCCGGGCTGGCTGCTGCGCCAAATAATACCCAAATTGAAAACCCAGGCCCGGACTGGATCGGCCCGCTTGGGGCGGCACCAACACAAGGGCCGTTCGGCCAGGCGGTTTTAGGCAACGGCCTGGAGGGGGCCTTCGCGATCGACTCTCCGCCCCCGGCTGAAAGCCTGCTTGCGTCTGCCCCTCCGGAGCAAGAGATGAGCGAAGAAGCTCCAGCCCCTCCTGGAGAGTTTTACGACACCCTCGCGCCGTATGGCTCCTGGGTTGATGTGGACGGCTACGGTCAATGCTGGCAACCGACTGTGGAGGTTGTTAATCCGAAATGGACGCCATATTCCGATTGCGGTCACTGGACTTACACAGACTGCGGTTGGTTCTGGGCTTCCGATTACTCCTGGGGTTGGTGCCCGTTTCATTATGGCCGTTGGTTTCGGCATGCGCAGCTCGGGTGGTGCTGGTGCCCCGGCTCGGTCTGGGCGCCCGCTTGGGTTTGCTGGAGATTCAATAACCAATATTGCGGTTGGGCGCCACTGCCGCCGCGCCAGCATCCGGCCACGACGCATTTGGCCTCGCAAACCGTGCATCGGCCACCTGGCCTGCACGTCGCGCCGCTGCCTATGAACTCCTTTCTTTTTGTTGCCTGGAGCCATTTCCATGATCACAACCTGGCACATTACAAGGTGCCCACTTTGCACGTCGCGCCATTCTTTAATGGAACAACGTTCGTTGCCGGCGTGACCAAGACTGGCGGGCGGATTGTGAACAATGGTGTTCCGCCCAATAAAGTAGCCGCAGCAACCGGCGTTCGCGTCCAAAAGGCGGAGCTGATTACGACAGTCCAAAGCCCGAACAGCGCAGTCCAAAGTCCGAGCAGCGTAGTCCAAAGTCCAATGTCCAAATTCCAAAGTCCGGGTGCATTGGTCACTTCCGGCACATTGGCCGCACCAGCGCAGAATCCACCGCTGCAACTCAAGATTGTGCGGCCTGTCGAATCGAGGCCAAACCCGGCCCAAAGCCCGGTTACCGAAATGGCATCAGCGCAGAGCCAGAGGGCCCCTGCCAACAGTCCAGCTATCAACAGGCATAGCTCAATTTCACAAAGCGGGGGAAACGCAAACGCCGGAACGGCCACGATGGAGATCGGTCCTGGTGGGGAGCTGATGATCCGCGGCCCTGCCCATTCTCATTCCGGCGCGTCGGCTTACTCGCAGGGCGCGGCCTATCCGGGGGGCTCGTTCTATTCGGAGTCCACGCCGATGCCAAGAGGCAACCACTCGGCCGAACTTCCCTGGCAACCGCCCCAGGGCGCATGGGGGCATAATGAAGCAGAGTTAGCGAGAAATCCGGCACAACACGGCGTACTGCCATTCGGCCAAGGCGTCCACGACTCCAATGAGCAGTGGCAACCCGCGCATAACGGATTTAGTCACGAGGCGAACGCGCATCACGCAGAGGTGGAATCGCCTCATTATGCGCCAGCCCACGAATTCCATTCACATTCTGAACCGGCGCCGGTCCATGAAGCCCAACATTCGAGCCCGCCGCCGGAAAGTTCGCATCATTCGGACTCCAGTTCCTCACATTCAAGTTCTTCTGCCTCTTCGTCTTCTTCCTCTTCGTCGTCATCCTCAGGGTCACATTCCAGGTGATCGATCGTTGAAGCGGGATAAATCCCGCGCTCCTATGGGCAATTGCCCGCAGCCGGGCAATCCGGCCCATTGAGATTTTCACAGTTCTGGCCGACTGTTGCTGGTGCGCAAGCGATGCCTTGCATTTACATTGATCGAGTTGCTCGTGGTGATGGCAATCATCGCGATTCTGGCCGCGCTGCTGCTGCCCGCGCTGACCGGCGCCAAAGAACGAGCCAGGCGGGCGGCTTGCACGAACAACATCCGCCAATTCCTGACTGCCGCTCATCTCTACGGGAATGACAACGAACAACGCCTTCCCAGCGGCGCGTCTGAGAGCATGTCTCCAAGTGGAGTTCTCGACGACTCTATCCCCATCCTGTCAGGCGATACCCGCACACAAATGGTCCACTACGCAGGCAGCTACTTGATACTCGGCTGTCCGAGCCTTGGCGCGCCCTTCAACACCGCCGCAGGCTGGCATGAGGCCGGTTACGGATGGGTGATCGGCTACAACTACCTCGGAGGCCATGCCAACACACCCTGGCCACTCCTTCAACCACCGCCTGCTGGCGAACCCTGGTTTTCGGCGCAGAAACTTACCGATGTGAGCACCAACCTCGGACCGGCCTCCCCGCTGGTCACGGACATGAACGATTGGTCGCCAGGCTACGGAGGTTCGATCGTGCCTCATGGGCACAACGGCGCCATGCAGTCGGCGGGGGACTTCAGTAATGGAGGCGCAGCTGGAGCGGCCTCGGCCAGTTTGGGTGCGGCTGGCGGCAATATTGGCAACCTCGATGGATCGGCGGTTTGGCGCGCCATCCGAGACATGAAGTTGCGGCGCGGCTCGCAGCAATATGACACCGATGGGTGTTGGGCGATGTGGTGAGGTGAAACGTGATGCGTGAAACGTGAACTGGAGCGTGTTGCGGATTGCGTGTTGCGTGAGAGTTGTTGCTCGGATACTAGATCCTGGATACTGGATCCCGGCTCGAGGAAAACGCAGTAGCGCTCATCCTCTGATCTCTGACCGCTGACCGCTGTCCTCTGTCCTGTGATCTCTGACCTCTGTCCTCTGTTCTCTGTCCTCTGTTCTCTGTCCTCTGTTCTCTGTCCTCTATACTCTGACCTCTGTCCTCTGATCTCTAACTCAGCGGCTTTTCTCATCAAGGCGATCAACGGCCAAAGTCACTTGCGCCTGGGTGCGGCATAGGTCCTGCAAAACAGGAATGAACGCGGCGATGTACTGCCGGGCCTCAGTTTCTGTTGCGACCCCGAGCTGAGCTTGCAAGAGAGGAGAATGTGGAATCGCCTGCACTTCGAGTTTTTGGGCCAATGCGGGCTTAAGCCCCGAGCGTTTGGCCACGAGATATTTGAAACGAGCTGAGTTTGCCTGTGTTACCACAAAACTGGACTGCTCAATGGGAGCAACAGCTATCCGAAACTTGACCGACACAGGCGCGCCGGAGTTGTGCCGAACCAGAAGAAAGAGCGCAGATGCGAACGCTGCGATCAGCGCCAATGCCAGGACTGATTTAGCTTTCATCGTCAAAGGCCATTGCCCGTTATCAGGCCAAATATATGATATCTTTGAAAAATATCAACTCTAGAGTTGACAATTCCAAAACTGACAGTTAGGTAAAGGAAATGAAATTCGTTGGACGCGTAGCGGAACTGACGCTTCTGGACAGCCATTACCGTTCTGCAAAATCAGCTTTGTTGCCCATATATGGGCGGCGGCGCGTGGGCAAAAGCAGGCTGATCACCGAGTTTATGAGGGATAAGCCGCACATCTACTTTCTTGGAAAACGGACCACATCAGAGCTGCAGCTTGAGGAGTTTAGACAGGCGGCGCAGCTTTGCTTGCGAAATGAAGCGCTGGAGCATGCCCGTTTCTCAACTTGGCAGGAAGCCCTGCAAACTGTCACCAGGCTATGGCAACACAAACAAAAGTTGGTGCTGGTCCTCGATGAGCTGCAGTGGACCGCGGAGGCGTCGGCGGAACTGCCCTCTGTGCTGCAGGGGCTCTGGGATCGGGAATGGAAAGGGCGTCGGAATATCATGTTAATTTTGTGTGGGTCGCAGCTTGGATTCATGGAGCGGGAAGTGCTAGGGCGAAAAAGCCCGCTTTTTGGACGGCGCAGCGATCAAATCCGGCTCGGCTGCTTGAGCTACCCTGAGGCAGCCCAAATGCTGGCGCATTACTCCGAAACCGACAGAGCGAGCATGTACTTTATGGTGGGTGGCGTGCCGGCGTACCTGGAGCGTTTTACGGCTGGCCGCTCGCTTCACCGCGCGATTGTCGAAGAGTTTTGTTCTGAACTGAAGTTTTTCGGCTTGGAACCGCACTTCCTGCTGCGCGAGGAACTGCGCGACCCTGCCCGTTACTTCACCATTCTGACCTATCTGGCCGAGGGTCGGATGCGGCAAAAGGAACTGGCCGAAAAGAGCAAAATCGAAGCGCGTGTGCTTGCGACCTACCTGGAAACTTTGACGGAATTGGGTTACGTCTCGAAGGCGCACCCGGTCCTGCCAGGCGCGATTAGTCCTCATCGGGTTCTTTACGAGATTGCCGACCCGCTGTTGCGGTTCTGGTTCCGGTTTGTGTTTCCAAATACTCAACTCTGTCAACCTGGTCAGGAACAGAACGTGTTCAACCAGTGCATCCGTCCGAACCTCGAATCCTACTTTGGAGTTTGCTTCGAGAAACTTTGCCAGGAGAGCCTTGCCGCATCTTATCGAAAGCAAGGCATCCTTTGGGAACGAATCGGCAGCTATTGGGATGCGCGTGTGCAAATTGACGTGGTCGGCTTGCGCAAAGACAACTGGCTGGATCTAGGCGAGTGCAAATGGGGACTGGGGGCTTCCTTTGCCAGTCTTGCCAAAGAGATGGAACGCAAGATCCTCCTTTACCCGAACAAAGCGGACTTGAGTATCGGCCGGCATCTCTTTATCCGGCAAAAACCTCGCCAGAAGTGCCAATGTTTCCAGGTACACTCCCTTCCCGATCTCTTTTCAGAGGAATAAGCCACCCGGAAAAATCCTGCAAAGACGCTTACGCAGCCACGGCCTCGCCCTTAGTGACCCAGTCGTAGCCCTTTTCCTCCAGTTCCAGAGCAAGGTGCTTGTCCCCGGTGCGGACGATGCGGCCGTCGTACAGCACATGAACAAAGTCTGGCACGATGTAGTTGAGCAGGCGCTGGTAATGCGTGATCACTAGTTGAGAGTTGTCGGGTCGGTGGAGTTTGTTCACACCGTTCGCCACGATCTTGAGAGCGTCAATGTCCAGGCCGGAATCCGTTTCGTCGAGGATGGCCAGAGTGGGCTCCAGAACAGCCATCTGAAAAATTTCATTGCGCTTTTTCTCGCCACCTGAGAAGCCCTCATTGACCGAGCGGCGCAGGAGTTCCTCGCTCAACTCCAGAAGCTTCATTTTTTGCTTCACCAACGCCAGGAAGTCGGCGGCATCCAATTCGGGCTGCCCGTGATGTTTGCGCAACTCGTTCAGGGCGGACTGCAGAAAGTAGGTGCTGTTCACTCCGGGAATTTCGACCGGGTATTGAAAGGCAAGGAAGAGCCCTTCGCGTGCGCGCTCCTCGGGATCGAGGTCGAGCAGGTCTTTACCTTTGTAAAGGACTTCCCCGGCGTGGACGTCATAACCATCGCGTCCCGCCAGGACAGCGGCGAGAGTGCTCTTGCCGCTGCCATTGGGCCCCATCACAGCATGGACTTCTCCAGCCGAAATGGAGAGGCTGACGCCTTTGAGAATCTGTTTGCCATCCACGCCTGCGTGGAGGTCTTTGATTTCGAGTATCGTTTCGCTCATTTAATTTTTAACCACGGATGCACACGGATGAGAAACTTCAAACATCCAAAATTCAAGCTTCAACAGGTTTCAAAACCTCAGCCCAAACGAGTCACTAATGTCGATATTGAAGCTTGGACCTTGAAGTTTTCCTGAAGTTTGAAGTTTGAGATTTGAAGTTTCATCTACCCGACACTCCCTTCCAGGCTGACTCCCAAAAGTTTCTGGGCTTCGACGGCGAATTCCATGGGCAGTTCGCGGAAGACTTCTTTGCAGAAACCGTTGACGATCATGTTCACGGCGTCCTGCGTCGCCAGGCCGCGCTGGTTGCAATAAAAGATCTGGTCCTCGCCGATCTTTGAGGTTGAGGCCTCGTGCTCCACGCGGGAAGTGGTGTTCTTCACTTCAATATATGGGAAGGTGTGAGCGCCGCATTTATCGCCAAGCAGCAGCGAATCGCACTGCGAGAAATTCCGCGCGCGCTCGGCGTTCTTTTGGATTTTCACAAGCCCACGGTAGCTGTTCTGGCCGTGGCCGGCGGAGATGCCTTTGGACACAATCGTGCTGCGGGTGTTCTTCCCGATGTGGACCATCTTGGTTCCGGTGTCGGCTTGCTGATAATTGTTCGTCACTGCCACCGAATAGAATTCTCCGATGGAATTGTCTCCTTGGAGGATGCAGCTCGGATATTTCCAGGTGATCGCAGAGCCGGTCTCGACCTGGGTCCAGGAGATCTTGGAATTGCGGCCTTTGCAAAGACCGCGCTTGGTGACGAAGTTATAGATGCCGCCACGGCCCTGCTCGTCGCCCGGGTACCAGTTTTGGACGGTGGAATATTTGATTTGCGCATTGTCCAGCGCGATCAACTCGACGACCGCGGCGTGCAACTGATGCTCGTCGCGCATGGGAGCCGTGCAGCCCTCGAGATAGCTCACCGAAGCGCCTTCTTCGGCGATGATGAGCGTGCGCTCGAATTGGCCGGTGTTGGCGGCGTTGATTCGGAAGTACGTGGATAATTCCATCGGGCAGCGAACGCCCTTGGGAATGAAACAGAATGAGCCGTCGCTGAAGACGGCCGAATTCAGGGCCGCGAAATAGTTGTCGGTGTAAGGCACCACCAGGCCCAGATACTTTTTCACCAGGGCAGGATGGTTCTGGACCGCTTCTGTAAAGGAACAGAAGATGATTCCCTTCTCGGCAAGTTTTTCCTTAAACGTAGTTCCGACCGAAACGCTATCGAATACGGCATCTACTGCCACGCCGGCCAGACGCTCCCGTTCTCGCAACGGAATGCCGAGCTTCTCGTAGGTTTCGAGAAGTTTGGGATCAACCTCTTCCAGGCTTTTCGGACCTTCGCCCTTTTTCTTAGGCGCGGAATAATAAACCGTCTGCTGGTAATCAATGGGCCCGTAATGAACGTGCGGCCAGGTGGGCTCCTTCATTGTCATCCAGTGCCGATAGGCCTTAAGACGCCAATCGAGCATGAACTCAGGTTCATTCTTCTTCGATGAAATGAGCCGGATGATGTCCTCATTCAGGCCCGGCGGCGCCGCGTCCGCCTCGACATCCGTATAAAAGCCGTACTTGTACTCCTTCTTAACCAGTCCCTCAATTGTGTCCGTTGCTGTGCTCATCTAAAAATTCACATTTCACGTTTCACGTTTTACATTCGGGGCATCGCCCGTGGATGGCGATATCGTACCGCTCGGCCTTAAACCCTCGCGGCAACCCAATCACAGGTTCCGGCGGCAGGTTCACATCAAAAACCTGCTCGCACGAATCGCAATAAAAATGACTGTGCTCCTGCATATTTGGGCAAAACCGGGCGGCACCTCGCTCCAAAGCAACTTGCCGGACGAGGCGGCATTTGACAAGGGCATCCAGGCAATTATATACCGTCGCCATCGAGATGTCGGGCATCCGGCGTTTGGCGCGGATAAAAACCTCCTCCGCCGTCGGGTGGTCCCGCTTTTCGAGTAACACCGAATAAACGTGCTCGCGCTGGGGCGTGAAACGGAAACCGTTCGTAGCCAGGCGCTCGAGCAACGAGCTATTCAAATGCTTCTTCTCCGCCATCTTCATGGCACGGAGAAAATAGCTCAGGCTCAGGGCTTGTCAATACTTGGAATAATTCTAATTTGCGCTCGTACAGGGGCGGGGACAGCCTTGTCCCCGGCTTCGCTTTAAAACAAAACGTGTGGCGGTCCCTAAAAGCAAATCCGTTACCGCTCTCATTAACACCGTGGCTTTAGCCGGTGCTAGAGCGGCCAGAGAACGGCAAACTGTTTCAACAGTTTACCACCAAACGGAAAAGCCGTTAGAAACGGCTACCCCCTCGCGAAGCCCCCTGTCACCGGGCTAAAGCCACGGTGTTAATGAGAGCGCTGCGTTTCGAAGCAAAGAAGCAAGTCTCTAAGGCTCCCACCTTAACTTGGACAGATTCTCCTTCCGCACCACCTCCACATGCCCATCCACAAACCCCACCACAACGGCCCCGTTCACATGGCGGCCTTGGGCTGTAAGCAGGTTCTGATCGCCGCTGGAATTCCATCCTTCGCCGCCGATTACTTTATACATAACTTTCCAAGATTCGACAAAGCGGAGGACAAAGTGGCGAGGGGGTAGGGAACGTTTCCGGCGTTCTGAGTGCCTACCGATTTGTAAGAATCGTACTCCATTGGTTTTCCCTTATATATAAGGGTTGCGACCCGCCTTCCTCCCCAGACGCCTTTAACACCCAACTCTGGGGTCCTTCCCGCTCCCAGATAATGCCGTAGCCATCTCGCCCAACGCCAACGCTGATGACCACTCGATTTGTGCTCACTCGCAGGAATGCAGGTCGGAACGTACTCAACGCTGCTGGTAAAGCCGCAACATCAGGCCGCAGCTTGGAGCCGTTCGTCAGACTCGATGGCATCCTGGCTCGAAGCTCGTCACATGCATCGGCGATCTTGCTGTAGCAATCTTGGTTCTGACCAACAAAGGCTCCATAACTAGGCGGAAAAATTCTGCTGGAAACGACCCAAGAGACAATAAGGATTGCGACGATGACGAAACCTCCAAAAAGTCGAGCACGCTTCATGATCAACGCTTTTGGTGGTTGGTATTTCGGGGGTTATACGCTAGCACCATTTCAACATATCAGAAAAAGGGTCAACCAAGTCTTGAGCGAGGCATTTGCCTCACGTCAAGGCAAGAGTTATGGTGCCGTCTGTTGTGGGGAGCGACTCGCACACCATGATTTGAATCACTTGCCGGAAACCTTTACGTTGTGATATGCGAATTCTGGTGGTCGAGGATGACAAGAAGATCGCCTCGTTTGTGGTGAATGGACTGAAGCAAAGCGGCTATGCCGTGGACCATTGTGCGGATGGAGAGGAGGCGCTGACTCGGGCGCAGACGATCGCTCATGATGCCGCGGTGGTGGACTTGATGCTGCCCAAACTCGACGGCTTGAGCCTGATTCAACAGCTTCGTGCCAAAGGTGTGCAGACGCCGGTTTTGATACTGAGCGCGAAGGCCACGGTGGATGATCGTGTGAAGGGATTGCAGGCAGGAGGCGACGATTATCTGACCAAACCATTTGCGTTTTCGGAATTGCTGGCGCGAGTTCAAGCGCTGATTCGCCGCGCCAGTCACGCGCCCGAACCTACACGGTTGACCGTCGGCGACCTGAGTCTGGACCTGCTCAGCCGCGAAGTTCAGCGCAACGGCGAGAAAATTGAACTGCAACCGCGCGAGTTCGCGCTGCTGGAATATCTCATGCGCAATGCTAACCGGTCTGTTACCAAAACAATGATCCTGGAGCGCATTTTCGATTATAGCTTCGATCCGCAGACGAATGTGGTAGATGTCCTGGTACACCGCTTACGCAGCAAAGTGGATAAGGATAAGGCGATGATACATACGATTCGGGGCGTGGGGTATGTGTTGCGCGCGGCGGGATGAGTTAAATAAGTTAAATGGTTACACGGTTACATGGACGGGAGAACTGCCGACTGGAGCAGTTGCTGGAGCGCCTGAGGTTGCTTAATTCGCGCAGGTGTAAAACACCAAACACCAAACACCAAGCTCCAAAGAAACACCAACCTACAAACACCAAAGCAGGCTCCGTTATGGATTTGGAGCTTGGTGTTTGGAGTTTCCCTGGTGTTTGGTGTTTGGTCTTTGGTGTTTGGACTTTGGTCTTTGGTGTTTGCCCGAGGGTTCCAGGTCACCGGCGATGAATAAACTCTTGATCTCGATCCGCTCTCTGTACCGCAACATTGGCCTGCGCCTCGGGCTTTGGTATGCGTTTGTCTCCAGCTTGAGCAGCCTGGCGCTGCTGGCGTTTGCGTATTATCTGCTGGCAGCGGCTATCGGGAGCAAGGATAAGGAGGTGCTGGAGGCACGCCTGAGAGAAGCGGCGGCGGTTTATGACTCGAGCGGTTTGGCCGCACTGAGCAACTGGGTTAAGAGCCAGCCGCAACCGGTGCGTGACTCGCTGCTCGTGGCTCGGGTCAATATATTCAATCAGGTCGCCTGGATAAGTGTGCCGAAAGATTGGCCGCCATTGCCTGATGTGCCGGGTTGGGAGGTGTATCGGCGGCAGGCGTTCCTGCGCATCCCGCACAGCGCCGAGCGGGACTTTACGCTGGCTTCGGCGAACTTTCCGGACGGCTCCCTTCTGTTGGTCGGGCGCATGACCGACAGCCGCGAGGCGCTATTGAACCCGGTGCGCCGCACCTTCTTCGTGGTCGGCAGCGCAACGATTCTGCTGGGGTTCATCGCCGGAGCGTTCCTGGCGCATCGGGCTATGCAACCCGTCCGCCAAATTGTGGCTACGGCACAGTCCATCATCCGAACCGGGCAACTGGATGCCCGGGTGCCTGTCCGCGAGTCGGATGATGAGTTGGACGATCTGGTGCGATTATTTAACGGGTTACTGGACAAAAACCAGGCGCTGATCAAGGCGATGCGGGAGTCGCTAGATAATGTGGCCCACGATTTGCGCACACCGCTGGCGCGCTTGCGCGGCACGGCTGAGGTCGCGCTTCAGGGCGGTGTCGAGCCGCCTGCAGCTCGCGAGGCCCTGGCCGATTGCGTCGAGGAATCTGAACGGGTCCTGAGTATGCTCAATACGCTGATGGACATCACTGAAGCGGAAGCCGGCATGATGAAATTGCAGCGCGAACCGACTGACCTCTGTCAGTTGGTTCGCGAAGTGGCTGAGCTTTATGAATATGTGGCGGAAGAGAAAAAGGTGGCTGTAATGCTGGATTTACCGAACGCTTCAGTGGTCAGTAGTCAGTGGTCAGTAGTCAGTAGTCAGTCGTCAGTAGTGGCGCCAGTTGACCGCACCCGGATGCGGCAGGTGTTTGCAAACCTGCTGGATAATGCGATCAAATATACTCCTGAGGGAGGGAAGGTGGTTGCTGCAGTTCGAAGTGACTCGCGTGAGGCGGTGGTGAGTTTTCGAGACACAGGTATTGGCGTCCCTGCCGAGGAACAACCCAAGATTTGGGAACGCCTCTATCGCGGGGACAAGAGTCGTTCGCAACGAGGGCTGGGCCTTGGGTTGAGCCTGGTGAAGGCCGTCGTCGAGGCGCATGGCGGAAGCGTGTCGGTGGAGAGCAAGCTTAATGAAGGTGCGGTTTTCACGGTGGAGCTGCCGGTCCCGGAATCGTAGCGCAGATTGAGTTCTTAATCCCGTAGGGATGACAGAAAATAGCCCAGCGTTTCAATTTCAACGCTGGGATCATGGCCCGAAATGGAATAAGTCCCGTTAGGGACGACAGAATTACTTTTTCTGTCGTCCCTACGGGACTTGTGTCCTTCAACCGCTCGTACCCAGCGTTGAAATTGAAACGCTGGGCTATTTTCTGGGGCCAGGCGCATCCGAAAAGTTAAAGGCACTGGATTGGAAACCTGCGCTACTTTGGCTGCGCTCGATCGGGATTCGCGCGGACAAGGTTGTCCGCGCTCCTAAAGAATGTTCGTGCAAACTGCCTCGGAATCCGCTAAGTCTCGGGGCGGTGAGCGCCATTCGTCAAATCCACAACCTTGCCCTGATCGGCTTTATGGGCACTGGCAAGTCCACTGTTGGGCGCCAGGTGGCTGACGCGCTCCATTACGCATTTCTCGATACCGACCGTGTCATCGAGGCCCGGGCGGGCAAGTCTGTTAGCGAAATTTTCGAACAAAACGGCGAGCCTGCATTCCGCGAACTGGAACATCGGATTGTTGAAGAATTGGCGCGGCGCAGCGGGACTGTAATCGCCACCGGCGGCGGCTTGCCCGCGAACCCGGCGAATCTGGCGAGCCTTAAAACCCACGCGCTGGTCATCTGTCTGTGGGCATCCCCGCAGGCGATCTGGGAACGCACTCGCGATCACGCGCATCGTCCGCTTCTGGTGAACGAAGCGGATCCGCTGGCAAAAATCCGCGAGCTTTTAGCCGTGCGTGAGCCACATTACCGCCAGGCGGATGTGCTGATTAATACCGAGTTGCGGTCGCTGCGTGAGGTTGCTCAGCAGGTGATTCATCAGTTCCGTATGGCGCAGGCGGTTCGCGAACGGGAGACGAGGGAGGTGAAACGTGATGCGTGAAACGTGATGCGTGAAACGTGATGCGTGAAACGTGATGCGTGAAACGTGAGGGCGAAGGAGTTAAATAAGTTAAATAAGTTAAATAGGTTAAATGAGTTAAATAGGTAAACGACCGTTGCCGGGCGCATCGAATCCCGCTCTCAGGGCTGGGGCGCCACGTTTCACGTTTCACGCATCTGTGAAGGAGGTTATTAGAAAGAGGGCGATTGAGCTAGGGTTTGATGACTGCCGGTTTACTACGGCTGAGCCCCCGTCGTCTGCTCCCCAGTTGCAGCAATGGTTGACAGAGGGACGGCATGGGGACATGGGCTATATGGAGCGAAATGCAACCAAGCGTGTCGCCCCTCAAGAAGTGCTCCCTGGCGCAAGGAGTATCATTTGTTTGGCTGTCAGCTACGGAGAAGTCCAAAGTCCAAAGCCCAAAGTCCAAAGTGCAGAGGCCGCAGGCCAAACCCCAAGTCCGAATCCAAATCCGAAATCCGAAATCCGAAATCCGAAATCGGGCTTGGTGGCTCGTTATGCCCGTTTCAGGGATTACCACAAGGTGCTTGCCGGGTCTTTGAAGGAGCTGACCAGGCTTGTGGAACAACTCGGTGGGGCGGATTCGAAGGCCCTGTGGTATGTGGATACGGGTCCTTTGCTGGAGCGCGACCTGGCACAACGGGCTGGACTGGGCTTTATCGGCAAGCATACCAACCTCATCAGCCGCCGGCTCGGGAACTGGATTTTCCTGGCGGAAATTATCACGACCCTGGAACTGGAGGCTGATCTTCCGCAGGAAAATCACTGCGGTTCCTGCTCGCGCTGTATCGCCGCCTGCCCCACTGGAGCCATAACTGCGCCCTTCCAGCTCGATGCCAGGCGGTGCATCTCCTATCTGACAATAGAACTCAGAGGGTCCATTCCGGTCGAGCTTCGGCCCGCCATCGGCAACCGCATCTACGGGTGCGATGATTGCCTGGCCGTCTGCCCCTGGAACAGCTTCGCGCGCGAAGGAGCTATGATGAGGCCCCACCGCCGCACCGACCTGGATAGCGCAGACCTGCTGGAGCTGCTCGATTTGGACGAGGCTGGGTTCCAAAGGCGGTTCGCAGGCACTCCGGTGGTCCGAACCAGGCGGCGTGGCCTTTTGCGCAATGTGTGCGTCGCCCTGGGTAATATTGCCCATGAAGAGGCCCTGCCGGCGCTGGAAAGGGCGGCCCTGGACCCGGAACCACTCGTCGGCGAGCACGCCAAATGGGCCATGGAGAGGATTCGGCGCAGGTGCGTAAATTTCACGCCAGATGCGTGAAAATTCGCACGCTCAGAGCAGGGTTTGCGTGAAAAACGGCGGTTTTTCAGCCAAAAATCGCGCTGGCATTAAAAATGCTTGATACCAATTTGGGGTGCGCCTTGGGGGTGCATGCGGACAGGGTACGCGACTGAAGAACCGATTGAATTATGAGAACGGTTTTACGGAAGATCCCGGATGGGCTCTACTTTGCAGGGCCCGACCAATGGACCAGTAATGCTGCAGAAGCCCACGATTTCAAGCTGATTGATCGCGCGCTGCAGTTTGTCGAGAAATGGCAACTCAAGGAGGTTGAGGTGGCGTTTTGCTTTAAGGACGATTATTGCGTTACCGGTGTATCTGCCGCGAAAATGGCAATGGGGTATTCCGAGAGTTAGTCTTGATTTCAGGTTTTCTGACCACGGATGAACACGGAAAAACACGGTTTGGCAAATACCAACCACCGAACACCAAACAACAAGGAAGCCTCAAAGAAAGCCAATAACCATGGGACAGGCAATTCTCGGGTGGAGGAAGGGTCTCGACGCACCATTCTTGAGGCCAAATCCGGCGCGAACAAGTCTGGAGAAAGCTTCGCGGATCATTCTACTCACGAGCGCGTTGCTGATAGTGGTGCCAGCAACAACTGCTGCCTCGCTCCTCACGTTTGATGACATTGCAGCGGGAGGAGGGCTTGGACCCAATCCTCCTGTGCCCAACGGCTACGGCGAACTTAACTGGAACGGTTTCTTCGTCCTTAACGGATTGGATGTGCCTCCCTCCTACGGTTACAACGCGGGGGTGGTTTCGCCCTCTAATGTAGTCTTCAACATCTACGGAGGTTCGGCTTCCTTCTCAGCAACCAGTGGTCCATTCGGCCTGAATTCGGCTTATCTGACGGCAGCGTTGAACCTGGACACGCCATTAAACATTGAGGCCCTAGGGTATCTTGGCACGACGCTGCTCTATAGCAATGTTTACACGGTGTATCGCACCGCGCCAACCTTCGTGAATTTCAACTATTCCGGCATTACCCAGGCCATTTTCGTTTCAAGTCCGGCTCAGCAGTTTGCTATGGATAATCTCACCATCACGGTTCCCGAGCCTGAGCCGATGCTGTTGCTGGTTTACGGCGTGGGTGTGATGGTCCGTTGGAGTGTGCTGCGGGGAGGGCGCAGCGGCAAAAGAGGGCTCGCGAGGCGATGGATGACGGGCGAAGACCGTTGAGCCAGGTGCAGTGGAAACTGAGAGGGGGCGTTCCCTTCTGTTTCTGAGAAGACGACCCTAGCCGAATCCATTGGCGTCAATTCACTGGCCATGTTAAATACTTTCCGTGCTAAGCACGGAAAATGCCGCCAGTCCGGGTTCAGGACCCAAGCCCCAGCCGGGCCCATTTGGCCGTTTTTATCTTCAGGAACTTCTTAATAGCGGCGGCATGGCCGATATCTGGCTGGCTACTGACTCTCGCCAAAAGCCGTATGCCCTCCGCCGGATGCACGAACGCTACCGATTCAATTTCAAGGCGCGGCGCCGATTTGTGCGCGGGTGCGATATCCTGGCCCGCCTGAACGATCATGACGGGATCATCGGGTACGTCGAGCACGGCAAGATCGAGGGGCGGCTCTATTGCCTGATGGAATATGTAGAAGCCTCAAATCTTAAGGAGCTATATGCGCAGCACGACCCGGTGTTGCTGGAAAATGTGGCCCAGATCCTGATAGATATGGCTGTGGGCCTGGAGCACGTGCATGAGTGCGGCTACATGCACCTGGATTTTAAGCCGGAAAACGTGCTTGTAACCCGAAACGCCAGCGTGCGCCTGATTGACTTCGACCTGTCGCAACCCATCCCGGAAAAGCCCATCAAGCCACCTAAGAAAAACCCCGGCACGCCAAATTATATGGCGCCCGAACAGTTGCTGGGCGAGCCGATGAATCACCGGGTGGACATTTTTTCTTACGGGGTCTCGGCTTACGAACTGTTAACCAATCACAAGCCTTTTCCTGGAGACACACCGTCCGAAATCGTGCGCCTCATGGTAGATCGTTCCGGATTTGTAGGGCCGCGCCAGCACAATCAGGACATTCCGCTTGCGCTTGAGAAGGTGATCCTGCGTTGCCTGGAACGCGATCCGGACCGGCGGTATCCCTTTATGGGCGTGATGGTCCGGGAGCTGCAGGCGGCGCTGTACGTGTGAACCAGGTCCTTGTTAGCACGGTGCCCACTTTGTCCTCCACTTCGTCCTCCACTTTGTCGAAGCCAGTTCGAGGATGGCGTAGGGCAGCCTTTCCAGGCTGCCGGTGAGCCGGGCTTTTCAGCCCGGCGGCCATCGGGCGGCTGAAAAGC
>PSRM01000006.1 GCA_003176045.1 Verrucomicrobiota bacterium
CGCAAAAACAGGCAAAATCGCCGAAAGGGCAGACCTAAATCCTAGCGGCATTGGACAAGAATGTCCGCGCTCCGCCCAAGGCGCTTGCGATGGCGGCAATGTCCATATGCGCCTTGGTCAGTAGTCTGTAGTGTGTCTCTGAAGTGTGTTAAACTCTCTGGTAAAATCTATGCCTATCGAAGCCGCACCCTCGCCCGTCGCTTCTGCCCGGGCACAACTGATTAAGCAACTCCTCCCTGAAGGCGTCCCTCAGCTATGGTGTCCGCCGCTCACGCATTACAAGGAGGACGGCTCGATTGATAAGGAGCGGATGGCCGTCCACTTCAAACACGTTTCGCGCTGGGTCCGTGGCTTTTTGGTGCCTGGCTCGACAGGCGACGGCTGGGAACTCAGCGCCGACGAACGGCGGCAAATCATCGCTTTTGCTGTTGAACAGGCGCAGTCGCTCGGGCTGCGGCTTTTGCTGGGCGCGCTCAAGCTCAGCGCGAATGAAGCGATACGGACCATTCATGAAGACTTGGAGTGGCTTAATTCGGCATACCCCTCTCTTGTCGCCGCGCGCGTGTGCGGCTTCACCGTCTGCCCGCCGCACGGCAAGGACTGGTCTCAGGCCGAGGTTCTCAGAGAGCTAAGATCGGTCCTGGACCTCGGATTGCCTTTAGCAATTTATCAACTGCCTCAGGTCACAGAAAATGAACTCAGTCCTGAAAGCGCGGCAGAACTGGCGGGCCGCTTCGCCAATTTCATCTTCTTCAAGGATACCAGCGGAAAGGATCGGGTGGCGCTATCCGGGCTGGACCTCGGCGGGGTATTTCTGGCGCGCGGTTTCGAAACCGATTACGCGCGCTGGCTGGAGCATGCAGGCGGGCCGTACCACGGTTTCCTTTTAGGCGCAGCCAATTGCTTCGCCTGCGAACTGGATCAGGTGATCCAGCAGGTCTGCGCCGGCCGCCTGGACTCTGCGCAGGAGCTTTCCAAGCGGCTGGAGTCTGCATTTAACGAGGTGTTTTCGCTGGTTACTCCGTTCGCACACGGCAACGCCTTCGCCAACGCCAATAAGGCGATGGACCACTTCTTCGCTTACGGCCCTGGAGCCGCCTCTGTGACTGCTCCACGGCTACATTCCGGCCGCCAACTCCCGCTCGACATTATTAAGAGCGCCGGCCAGATCTTGATCAGGCACGGATTCATGCCCGAAAGGGGATATCTGGAATGAAAATTCAACCCGTAGGATCCGATACGAAACGAGTCGATATGGGAGGCAACTCCGATAAATAGCGAGTAGATTGATAAAGGGGAACTGACAGAAAAATTTTGGGACAGAAAAATGGGAAGAAAAAACAGGAAAATTGAAGACAGGAAAATAAAACGGAATGCAGGCAGGAAAATGGGTCGTAATCTTCCTGCCGTGAAATTTTCCTGCCTGAATTTTTCTGTCAATAAATCTTTCTGTCAGCCGGCGTAAGCACTGGACAGATGTGCTGAATCCGGGACGAAGCCCGCTTACGGAGCGTCACAAAGCCACCCAATCTAGGCGCTCGCCCTTGTGAAGGAACACGCTGAATTTTGCGTCTGAATGACCGGCGCTGCGATAAAGCTTCAGGAGATGGGTGCGCAACAATTTCAGGAGAACCCTTGCATGTTCAATGCTTCGGCAATCAATGATGAAGAGAACGACTCCCTGCCTCGCGATGGGAGTTTTGGAATCTACCTCTGCTTCCGATGTAAAAAATGAAGGAGGCCAAGCCAAGCTATGGAAATGGTTCCAAACTACGTGCTTCTCCCTTTTGGCATCGAGGAGGAACTGCACAATTTCCATTGCCAGCGCTTCATCGTAAGAATGAAAGATAGGACACTGAAGTTCCAGCCTGGCTGTTTCAACCAAGGTATCGCCAATCGCCCCGCTCAGTTTGCCCTGGATTGGTCATCCAGCGACGTCCCGAACCGCAAATTTAAAGCCCTTTTTCCGCAGGACCGCCACGGCATCCTCAGGCACGATCAGCAGAAGGGCGCCTGCATAATCTCGCGGCATACCGTAGAGTTGCTCGTCTTCCCAGAGTGAGGCCAAGAGACGATCTCGCTCGCGCCGGTCAGCAAAGGCCAGAGCCTTTCTGGATGGATAGGCATACAAATGCGCCTTCCATTCGACCTTTGAGGGATGGCCATTCCGGGCTTTCATAGTCGACCTACCTGCACCGCTTTCATGCAACCAGCATCGCCCAATCCGGCAAGGAAAGCAACATCCTTGCTTTGTTCAGCAGGGCCTTTCCTGTGGGCTAAACATGCCGCTCCTACGGAACTTGCGTTAGTTCGGTAGGGTGGCGTGGCTATAAACATGTCGCTTAGCCCTGGATCAAAGATGCAGAGAAACCAGAGGTGGAGGTGGAGAGGGGGAAACCTTGAACCTTGAACTTTGAACTGGCTTAAGGCCCCCCGACTGCTCTGTAGAATCGCCGGACAAAGCTGCCGGCTTGCGGGTCGGTGATCACTGCCACGCCGCTTGGGGGCAAAGTAGTGGTCGCGATCGCCACCCAGCCGGTCAGGTTTGTTGAAGCCTGGATGGTGTAGTTCGCCTGCGGCGCGCCGCGTAATTGAAACCCAAATCCTCCGCTGCCCAACCATTGCGGATTGGCCAGCAGCGGCGCGGCATTGTTACTGGCGGTTACGGAGTTTGTCGCGAACGCGTGCCGGCCATCGGGCCATTGCACCTCAGCTTCGATCCAATAAGCCCCTTCATTAGTCCCCAGCGTAAATGTGTAAGCCTCATTACCAAAGCTCGGTTGCTGACCGAGCGCCTCCCAGATAATCCGCGCCTCGCTCAGGTTGGGGTCAGCCACGCTCAAGTGCACCGTCACCGGTTGGCCGGGCAGTCTCGCGCTCGTCGGCGCGGCGATTGACGCGTTGGTCGAGTGCCAGGGCTGTGTGGCCAGGGAAGTTCGCGCGGCCAGCCACGCGGCGGTGGCCAGGCTGCGCGCGATATCGGTGGTCGAGCTTTCGGTGGACACGTTCCAATCGTCGCACCAGCGGTCATAATATGCATATGGCCCGGTGTCGGTGTAATCTGCGGGATACGGCAATTCCTTCAACTGCGCGCCATAGGTCCAGGTATTGTAAAATTCTCCTGTGAGATTGCTCACCGGCATGCCGTCTTTGGGAAGCACACGGCGGGAGTTGACCGAGTATTGATCCACGATGTTGCGTTCCCATTTCCAGCCGAGGCCGGTGACATAAGAGACGTTGACTGGGTTGCAGCCGCCTTCGTAATTCAGATTGCGCAGAATGGCGTCCAGATACTCCGGCCTGGGGTTGAATTGCCAGGCCACAACCAGGTCGAAGGCCTGCACCGCCGAAAAAAACCAGCCGCCGCTGCGATAGGCCTTGGAGATCGGGGGAAAGCTAATGCCGTAGGCGTCCTGTTGCGACCAGCTTAGGTGATCGTCGCCGCAGTTCGTGATCACGGTGATGCACCGGGCCAGGTAAGTCGGGTCGAGTTGTCCCGCTGACAAACGTCCACTGCTGGCGGCGAACGCGTAATCGCGAGCGACGTTGCCATAGCAGGCGAACATTCGCTCCCAGCCGTACTTGAACGTGGTATAATCGGTGGGATCGGGAAACCAGTTGAAGAGCTGCTGTTGATATTGAGGGTCGCCGGTGGCCAAATACATTTCGCACGCGGCCCAGGCCAGATCGTCGCGGTCGGTGAAATCATCGCCGAATTGCTGGATCCGTTGGTAAGTGCCATTTGTACCAAACCGCGCAATGGCGTTGGTCAGGAATTGCCAGCCCAGTTGCGCTTTCGCAAAGTAATTGCTCGCCGTCTGAGGATAGGCTCGTTTGAACTGCGGCGACGAAGCGCATTGGGCAAGGGCGGCCACCGCTGCCGCCGTGGTGGCCGTGTTCTTGGGCCACACGACTTGCGGATCGCCGTTCTCAGGCAGCACGTTATTCTCGTACTCACGATTTTGCGGATACACTGAGTAATAGAATCCACCGTCCGTATCTTGCAGTTTGGCCAGAGAATCCGCGCCCCACTTCGCCTCCTGCAACAGGTCGCTGACGCCATCGCCGCTCTCGGGCAGGCCCAGGTTGTCCAGCGCCCCCACACCCGGCAGCGAGTCCGCCGCGAACACCAGGACGTGCACCACTTGCGCTTCGTTGTGGGTAACTCGGTTGTAATCGCCTGCTTCAAAATGACCGCCGGCCACCAGCAGCGGCCCCTGGTTAACGAACGGATAAAGCTGCGCGGCGGGATTAGTCAGCGGCGGGGCAACTTGCGGGGGATTATCCGAATTCACCTGGGTGGCGTAGTTCGCAATGGTGTTCCAGGTGAACACGAACGGTGCCGATGTGTTCGTCGGGACTGCCACCGGCCCGGTGTGATCGGTGGCGTGGGTGAAGCGCGTGTAAGGCAGTGCCACGTCGGTGCCGCTGCGCTGATGGTACATCCCCAAAGCGTAAGTCCGGGCGAAAGCCATCCCTGACCCCGCGCCAATGCGAAATGGCAGGGCCGCCCCGATGCCTGGCACGACCACCCGGTACGTGCCGCTCCCGCCCGGCGGATCGAAGCTGGTGAAGTCCGCCTCCCAAACCTGTTGATAAGGCGTCGGCTGGTAATTGTAGCCCATATCCCGACGCAAGCTCATCGTTCCCTGATACGCCGTGGCCCCGGTCTGGGCATCAACGAGTGAAAAGCTAGTGGAGGGAATTGTCATTTCGCCCATGTCTCCAAGGTATTGGCCGACGATGGCTTTCTTGGGATAGCCGGGCAGGTAACCTGCCTGATTGACGTGAATGGCCGGACTGTAACGCATGGGGTCGGCGGTGGCCGTGAATGGCACGTTCGTTGGCCATAGCGTCCCGTCGTTAATGACCCGGACCGATGCGCCATCCGGGATGGCATTGCTCACCTGGAGATAAAGGTAATTGCCAATTCTCAAATCCCACGTCACCAACGGCGCATAAAGAGGGCGCCGCTTAAACCCGACGCCAGCCACGGGATTGTTCTGACCGTTCACCAGCACCCGAACGCTCGACATGTTTGGCGTGACGAAGGTGCCCTGGCCGTTCACCCAATCCCAGCTATCCACCGGCGCGGGGTCCGGCTGCTTGGTGTTGACGCGGAACAATTCCAAGACAGTGGGGGATAAAATGTGCAGTAGCTGATCGCCGGGGTTGGGTTCCTGGAGATCCATGTTCTCGCTGGCGCTGGCATGCACGAGAGCGAGGAAAAACGCGGCTAGCGTAGTGAGCCTGATGCGAAACGGTCTCGCCGCCCTGACGTTCGATGCGCCAAGGCTGGCCATCTTCGTGTGCATGGCGGCGTTATCTTACCGCTGCCTCACCTCTCCCTCCATGAGCACTATCCCCCAAGCGCTCCGGGAAAATTACACATCGGGGGTAATGCTTGACTCAATTGCAGAAACGGGCATTTTTAGGGCCGAAACGACGCTTGGGGCCACTGATTTCTGCGAATCCTTATAGCCAGCGATGTGGGCCCGGTTGATCTTCGCGGTTATGGCGACCCCTTCACGCAAAAACAAACGAGCCGTGTCAAATGATTGAAACTGACGCCCAATGAAGAAATATGCCGAATCATTTTGATGAACAGAAAAAACTGCTGATTCGTTGGTGTGCGCTGGCGGCTTTTTTGATAGCCATGACAGGTCGTTCGGAATCGGCGAGCGGTCCCACTCTGCCGGAATCTACGACACAAATTGGGGATGAAATCATCGTGTGCGGCGAGCGATTTCATATCGGCGCGCCCGTCGTGCTTTGGACGGATAAGGGGGGCTACGATTTTCACTATTCCAAAGCGCCGGGCTCTCCGGACGAGCGCAAACCCAGTCATGTTCGCATGTCGCCGCTGACCGATGCGCAGGTGGCTCAGGTTCGCCGTGACGGCTGGACGCTGGACTTTCTGCGCGAGAATGTGGACCAGTTCGTGATCCATTACTCGGTCGATGGCACCAGCCGCCTGACTTTCGAGACACTTGTGAGACGGCATCTCTCGGTCCAGTTCATGCTCGATCTGGATGGGACTATTTACCAGGCGATGGATCTCCAGGAAGAAGCGCCTCACGCAACCAAAGCCAACGGAAGATCGGTCGGTATTGAGATTGCCAACGTCGGGGCGTACTTCGGAAGTATTGAACCATTGAACGAGTGGTACAAAAAAGATGCCAGCGGTGAAATCGCCATCAAAATCCCCGCCGAATTTGGCGATGGCGGAATCCGCACGAAAGATTTCATTGGCCGGCCCGCCCGGCAGGAAATCATTAAGGGCGTGGTGCAGGGCAAGGTCTATGAGCAATATGACTTCACTCCGCAGCAATACAATTCGCTGGTCCACCTCGCGGCTGCGTTGTGTTCGGTGTTCCCGAAAATCACTTGCGATTATCCGCGGCAGAAAGCTGAGTTTGGTCTTTCAACGATGCAGTTGGTGAAAGACAACCCTGCCTCGCAACCCAGTGCGTTGGCCGGGCCCAGTGAGCCAGGTGTGTTAATTCGTCACGCGTTAAGAGATTCGCAATACGACGTTTATCAAGGCGTTCTCGGCCATTACCACGTGCAAACCGACAAGCAAGACCCGGGCCCGGCATTTCAATGGGATACCGTGATTATGGGTGCGCGAAAATTAATGACACCCGCCGCACTTGCCGCCAATGCCGCCGCGCGCGGTAAACCGGCGCGGTTTATACCGAGTTTTCCGGCGCAGAAAAATGGCAAATGAAATGCTTCATTTCGCATTATGCCGTCTTGGCTTGTCATTTGGATGTTCCGGTTCGCTCGGGGCGAGCGGTGGAGGAAAGCCACATCTCAGGAGAAGCGATCCGGAGCGGGTCTATTCTTGCTGGTCGCTGTTCTGTTTATCGTGACCGAGTTGGCGACCCACTTCGGTCGCGCTCAGTTGGGATTCGTAATGCGCGCAACTCCCCTGCAGTTGTGGCTGTGGATGACGCTGCTCATCGCTGTCATGGTTTTCGGTATGGCCTTTTGGGCCAGACATGTATGCGCTCGGACATCGAGCATTCTCGCGGTCATTGCCTGGGCTGTGTTAATCTCCCTCGTTGTTTATTTCGAATGGCTATGACCGCACAGGTCTAAGAATAGCAAAAAGATGCTAAAAACTGCGTCGCGAGGGTTCGAACTCAAAACCATTGATTGCGACTTCAATTTAGTGCGAGTAAACTTACGGCGTGCAAGTCGTAGAGCCAATTACACATATTCGCCGGGACGAACGTGGCGTGGCTTGGATTGATGACAGCAATACCAAAGTCATAGAAGTCGCGATGGACCACGTCGCCTACGGCTGGAATGCTCAGGAGATACACGCCGCGCACCCGCATCTTTCCCTCGGAGCGATTCATGCTGCGCTCTCGTACTACCATGACCACAAGGTGCAACTCGATGAGCAGATGGAGCGGCAATTGGAAAATTATCGCAAACTAAGGGCTGAAGCTCCGGGGCAATTGAAGCGAGAATCTCTGGAAAAACGGCTTGGCGCCAAGTGAGCGTCCGGCTCTTCATGGATGTCCACGTGCCGTGGCCCATAACCCACGGATTACGCGAGCGAGGGGTCGAGGTCCTGACCGCGCAGGAGGACGGCAGCGAGCGGTTGGAGGATCCTGATCTGCTGGATCGCGCAGCAATACTGGGTCGAGTCTTGTTCTCTCAAGATGAAGATTTGCTGGTCGAGGCAAATCGGCGGCAGCACGAGGGCATTCCCTTTGTTGGGGTCATTTATGCCCCTCAACTGGGTTTAACAATTCGAGAGTTTATTGATGACCTGGAGATCATAGGCAAAGCAGGTGTTTCAGCGGATTTTGAGAATAGGGTCATTTACCTCCCCCTACGAAAAGCGAGCAACAGTTAATACATCATACATTCAACAGGAGGAAACGGAGAGAACAGAGATTTTTCCTCCGTTTTCTCTGTTCTACTGTTCAGAATAACTCCAGCCGTTGTGAGACTGCCAACCTTGAACTTTGAACATTGAACTTTGAACCCGTCACGCCGCCGCGTGTTCGATCGCGGCCAAGAGGGCGGTGGGTTGATAGGGCTTTTCGAAGAAGCCGACGGCGCCGAGTTGGACGGCTTTTTGACGGAAATCCGGGCGCTTGCTGGC
>PSRM01000089.1 GCA_003176045.1 Verrucomicrobiota bacterium
CTTGGGCATTTCGAAACGTCCTAGACGTACTGGCATACTTTCCTTTCAACAATTTTAAACTGACTCCGCCGGGTATTATTCCCGCGGTCCGGCGAGGTCCGTATAATTGTGTTCGAACACCGGAATGATGGAATGGTGGAATGATGGAATGATGGGGCTGAAGCGCGCCGCATCAATCCGATATTCCAGTATTCCAATATTCCAATATTCCAGTTGCATTTTTAGCGGGAATAAAATTCTACTACAGCTTGTTCGTTGGCGATAGGCTGGATTTCGTCGCGCGTGGGAATGCGCATAACCACGCCTTTGAGGGCTTCCTTGTCCAGGGTGAGCCAATCGGGGACGGCCCGGCTGGTAGCGCCTTCGAGATTCTTGGTGGCCAACTGCCTGGCGGCGTTCGAATTCTTGATTTCGATGGCGTCGTTCACTTTCAGGCCGTAGGACGGGATGTTCACCTTGCGTCCGTTGACGCGAACATGGCCGTGAGAAACGAGTTGGCGGGCGCCAGCGCGCGTGTTGGCAAAACCAAGGTGGTAACAGACGTTATCCAAACGGGTCTCCAGAATCTGCAGCATTTGTTCGCCGGTGACACCGCGGCGCTTGAGGGCCCGCTCGTACACGCCGCGGAATTGGCGCTCCAGAAGCCCGTAGCAGTAGCGAAGCTTTTGCTTTTCGATCAGGCCAAGGCCGTAATCGGTGTGCTTGCGCCGTGATTTCGGGCCATGCACGCCCGGGCCATAGTTGCGGCGCTCCAGGTACTTGGACGGGCCAAAGATGGGAACGCCGAAGCGGCGGCTGATGCGAACGCGGGGACCGGTGTAACGAGCCATGGGGGTTAAATAAGTTAAATGAGTTAGAAAGGTTAAATAAGGGGGGCCAAAGGGTGGCCGTGGTGCGTATTGCGTGTTGCGTATTGCGTAAAATGTGAAACGTGAAACGTGAAATGGGCGGAAGGGGCCGCCCCTTGAGACTCGACGCGGGCCGCTTTTTTGGACTTTGGACTTTGGACTTTGGACATTGGACTTAGATCAGACTCTCCGTTTTTTGCGGGGGCGGCAGCCGTTGTGCGGGACTGGAGTGATGTCTTTAATGCTGGTGATTTCGAGGCCAATGGCCTGCAGGGCGCGGATGGCGGATTCGCGGCCCGAGCCGGGGCCTTTGACGCGGACTTCGATTTCGCGCATACCATGGGACATTGCCTGGCGGGCGGCGTCCTGTGCGACCTGCTGGGCCGCGTAGGCCGTGCTTTTGCGCGAACCTTTGAACCCGACCCGGCCGGCACTAGACCAGCCGATGACGTGGCCTTGCGCATCGGTGATGCTGACAAGCGTGTTGTTGAATGTGGCGAGAATGTTCGCAATTCCACTGACGATGTTTTTCGCGCCCTTGGCTTTGACGATCTTCTTCCCAGCAAGCTCGTCGGCAAGCAACTCGGCGGCGGTGGGAGCAGCAACCGCGGGAGCAGCGCCTGGGGCGGCGGGCTCAGCAGGTTTGGCGTCGGGGGCAGCAGGCGCGGCGGCTTCGGCGGCCGGCGCTGCGCCTGCGGTAGCGGCGGCAGTAATTTTGCGTGGGCCTTTGGCGGGTTGAGCTTCGCCTGCGGGTTTAGCGGCGGCTTCTTTTTCTTTCTTAGGGGCGGGTTTCTTTTTTTCTTCAGCCATGGGACTCGGAATAAAGGATTAAGATTAAGAGAAAGATTAGGATTAAGATTGAAATTAATGGATGCCGGTTTTAGCAGTTGGGCTGCGGACGACACCCACAGTCTTGCGCGGGCCTTTGCGCGTGCGCGCGTTGGTTTGGGTGCGCTGGCCACGAACGGGCAGGCCGCGCAGGTGGCGAATACCGCGGTAGCATTTTATGCCCTGGAGCCGCTTGAGGTTCATGCCGATCTCGCGTCGCAAATCGCCTTCGATGACATATTTACCGTCCTGGATGGCATGGACAATCTGGGAAAGCTGTTGCTCAGTAAGGTCCTTAGCGCGAATGGAAGGATCAATATTGGCGTGGGCCAGGATATCCTTTGAGTTGCTCGGGCCAATGCCGTAGATGTATCGCAAGGCGATGTCAATGCGCTTATTGGGTGGAACTTCGACGCCGATGATGCGGGCCATAAACTATTGCGTGTTGCGTGTTGCGTGGGGACTGAAACGTGAAACGTGAAACGTGAAACGTGAAGCTGAACGCAGCGGTACTGGCGCTTCCAAACGGCACCTACCGTTGGGGCGCCTCTTTAACCTTGAACTTTGAACTTTGAACTTTGAACTCATTCTCAGCCCTGCCTTTGTTTGTGGCGGGCGTTGGTGCAAATAACACGGATGACGCCTTTGCGTTTGATGATTTTGCAATTCTCGCAAAGCTTTTTTACGGATGCGCGAACTTTCATGCTTTTTAAATTCACTCTAATAGATGCGCCTCGGGCCGCTTGCTTACGCTCGCGGCTCTGTCAGGATGCGGCCTTGTGATAGGTCGTACTCCGACAGTTGAACTTCCACTTTCTGTCCGGGTTCGAATCTCAGACCCTGGCGTTTGTGCTTGCCGGTGGCAAATCCCAGCAGGCGATGGCCATTGGCCAACTGCACTCGATATGTTGTATTAGGCAGCGCTTCCACAATTACGCCTTCAACTTTAAACCCATTTTCTCGTCGTGCCATGTCAGAATCTCAGGTTCCGACTCGGTAATGAGCACCGTATGCTCAAAGTGAGCGGATAGTGAACCATCCTGGGTCACCACCGTCCAGCCATCATTTAGGACCTTAACGCCCGGCAACCCCGCATTTACCATGGGTTCGATGGCGATGGTCATGCCGGGACGCAGCTTTTCAGACGCTTTACCGTCCACGAAATTGGGCACCTGCGGGTCCTCGTGCATGGAGCGGCCAACGCCGTGGCCAACAAATTCGCGGACCACGCTGAAGCCGTTCCCCTCAACATATTGCTGTATGGCGCGGGAAATATCAACCACTCGTTTGCCAGGGACGGCCTGGGCGATGCCCTCGTAAAGGGCCTGTTCCGAGACGTCCATCAGTTTCTGAGCCAGCAATCCGCAGCCGCCGACAGCAACGGTTTTGGCGGTATCGCCGATAAAGCCGTTGTAAATCACTCCTACATCGAGACTTACGATGTCCCCAAAACGCAATGGACGAGGACCAGACAAGCCATGGACGACCTGTTCATTCACCGAAATGCAAAGTTGGCAGGGATACTTCTTTGAAGATTTATGTCTATAGCCAAAAAAGGCGCTCTTGGCGCCATAATAGCGCATTCGCGAGCCGGCAAATTCATCCACGTCGTGCGTGGTGACCCCCGGCTGAATGAACGCGGCGACCTCGTCCAGCACAGCACTAGCCACTGCGCACGCGGGGCGCATCGCCTCGAGATCCCGTTCACTCTTTATGATGATCATAGGCTCGCAAGCCCGCGCAAACACCAAACACCAAAAACCAGGTTGCAAACACCAAACACCAAAAACCAAGCTCCAAAGAAATTCCAAGCATCAAGCTCCAATAAGGCCGCGCGAACCAAAGGTTTGAAGTTTGAAGCTTGGTGTTTCTCTGGTGTTTGGAGCTTGGTGTTTGGTGTTTTTACCAACTGGTGTTTGGAGTTTGGTGTTTGGTGTTTCATCAAAAGCCATCGCGTAGGGCCAGCTAGAACCTTCCTCTCAGTTTTCCCTTTTTCAAGAATCCGTCGTAATGGCGCATGAGCAGATGGGTTTCCATCTGGCGCATAGTGTCCAGGAGCACGCCCACCATGATCAGCATACTTGTGCCGCCGAAGAAGGTAGCCACATTTATCGGAACGGGGGGCCGCATCGAGTCTGCGAGCAGGACAGGGATGACGGCGATGACAGTGAGAAAGATGGCGCCTGCCAGGGTGATCCGGCTCATGGCATTATGAAGATAATCGGCGGTGGCCTGGCCGGGGCGGACACCGGGGATATAACCGCCGTTCTTCTTCAAATCGTCAGCGATCTGGAGTTCGTTAAATTGGGTCGCCACCCAGAAATAGGAGAAGAAGAGGATCATGAGTGTGTAGATCAGATAGTAAGTCGGCGCCCCTGCATTCAAAGCGCCAGCTATCTTTATAAAGCCATGACCGAGGTAACTGGCGAACGCGCTGCTTTTCGGGGCGGTGAGGGTAGTTCCGAACCACTGGAACACCTTCTGCGGGAACATCAGGATGGCCTGAGCAAAAATGATCGGCATGACGCCGGAATAATTCACGCGCAGAGGCATGAATGAAGTGCCACCGGCCAGGACCTTGCGGCCCACAACGCGCTGAGCGTATTGAACGGGCACCTTTCGCTGGGCCTGGGTAATGGCAATGACACCGGCGATGACACCAGCCAGGAGGAAAAGCAGGGCGATGGCGTGGCCGAAGTTAAATTGCGCGTCGCGGTGCGGCGGGAAGAACATGTCCTGGAGGCCTCGGCCCGCTGCCGGCAACCGGGCCAGGATGCCTATAGTAATGACGAGGGAGACACCATTGCCGATGCCCCGCTCGGTAATTTGCTCTCCAAGCCACATCAGGAGCATTGTCCCAGTCGTCAAAATGAGCACAGTTTGCAGCCGATACAGAAAGATATTGCTGTAGAGGACGAGGTTAGGAGCGCCGGAGCCGAAAATCCTGGTCGGATCTTCGTACTGCATGGCCAGAAACAGGCCTTGTCCCAAACAAAGCAAGACGGTCAGGTAACGGCCCATTTGGATGAGTTTGGTGCGGCCGCCTTCTTCACGAGCCAACTTGCTCCAGGCAGGCACGACGGCAGTGAGCAACTGTACGATGATGGTTGCGCTGATGTAAGGCATGATGCCCAGCGCGCCGATGGCGCAGTGCTCGAGGGCGCCGCCGGTGAAAAGGCTGTACATGCCGAGGACCCCGGCTCCGCCCTGGCTGCTCTTGTTAAAAAAGTCCGCGAGTGCGGCCCCGTTCAGACCAGGAATGCGGACGACGGCCTCAAGCCTGCATATCGCCAGAACGATCAGCGTAAAGAATATCCGTGATTTCAGTTCCGGGATCTTAAAACAGTTGCTGAAGGTATTTGCAATGGCGGCGAACATAATCAAACAATCACAGTCACGAGCCGGTGGGCTTTGGTTCGGGCGCTGGTGCCGGAGCCTTGCCGGCGGCGATGATTTCGCAGGTTCCGCCTTTGGCCTCGATTTTAGTCTTTGCGGAGGCGCTAAAAGCGTGGGCGCTGACGATCAGCTTGCGACTGAGATCTCCCGTGCCAAGGATCTTGATACCATGAGCGCCATTGGCAAGGCCCGCGCCGCGGAGGACTGCCTCGTCCACACGAGCGCCATCGTCAAATCGGTTCAAGGCATCGAGATTGACAGGCAAATACCGGGTCTGATGGCGAGTGTTGTTGAAGCCGCGTTTAGGAATGCGACGAATCAACGGCATCTGGCCGCCTTCGAAGCCGATACGAATTGAGCTGCCCGAGCGGGCGGTTTGGCCTTTGCCGCCTCTGCCGCTGGTTTTGCCATGGCCGCTGGATTCGCCCTGGCCAAGGCGTTTGCGGCGGTGTTTTGCGCCGGGGCGTGGTCGTAGGTCATGTAAACGCATACTAAAAAGTGTCAGGAATTAAGTGTCACGTGCCAAGTGTCAAGTGTCAGGTGCCAGGCTTAAGCGGCGGGAGGCGCGGGGGACTGCGCCGCGCCGGTTACTCCAGGGGGAATCGGAGGAGCCACTTTTTTAATTTCCAGGCCACGGCCCTGATAGATGTCTTCGCGCAGGCGCAGGCTCAAGAGAGCTTCGAGGGTGGCTTTGACAACGTTTGCTGCGTTCTTCGAACCCAGGGACTTAGTGAGGACGTCTTTAACACCCGCCGATTCCAGTACTGCGCGGACGGTTTTGCCGGCGATAATGCCTGTGCCAGGGGAGGCGGGCCGGAGCAGAACTTTCGCGCCGCAATAATGGGAGAAAACCTCATGCGGGATGGTGGCATCTTTCAAGCAAACTTTGACCATTTCCGAGCGGGCCAGCTCTCCGCCTTTGCGGATTGCATCGGCGACTTCGCCAGCCTTGCCGAGACCGACGCCGACGCGGCCTTGCTTGTCGCCTACGACAACCAGAGCACTGAAATTGAAGCGGCGCCCGCCTTTGACGACTTTGGCCGAGCGGTTGATGAAGACCACCTTTTCGCTCAGTTCCTGGCCGCTCTTCTCTTCGAAGGCGGTCTCGAATTCCTGTTTCCCCCGCCGCCCACGCGGCCCGCGCGGCGGGCGTTGTGGAGTTATTTCGGTTTGGGTCGTGTCAAATGAAGGTTGTGTATCCATGCTACTATTAGAACTTCAGACCAGCCTCACGAGCGGCATCGGCAAGGGCTTTCACCTTGCCGTGATACCGTGCGGCGCCGCGGTCGAAAATAACTTGTTGAATGCCCTTGGCCAGGGCCGCCTGGGCCGCCAGTGCGCCTACCGCTTTGGCGCTGATGACGTTCGCCGCCAGCTTGTCACGGTTGGGGGCGTCCTTGCTCGTGGTCGAAGCGGCCGCCAGTGTGACGCGCGACTGGTCATCGATGAACTGCACGTGAATATTCTTTTGCGTGAAGCAAACGCTCATCCGCGGACGCTCTTTGGTGCCGCTGATTTTTTGGCGCACGCGCCAATGCCGGCGCTGCGCCAGTTTTTGTTTTTGATCAGTTCTCATGGGAAAGACGTGTCAAGTGTCAGGTGTCAGGTGTCAAGTGGCGCAGACAGGAATTTGGAGTGCGCGGACACGTCCGCGCTTTGGAACTGCGCGACATGTCGCGCAGTGCGAAAGCGGCGACATGTCGCCGCACTCCTAGAGCCGAATGAGCAGTGATGCGTGAACCTCATTAACTTAATTAACTTAATCAACCCAATTAACTCGTTTATTGCACGGTTTTGCCTTCCTTGCGGATGACGCGTTCGTCGGTGTAACGCACGCCTTTGCCTTTGTACGGTTCCGGCGGGTAGAAGCTGCGCAGTTCGGCGGCAACCTGGCCGACGACCTGGCGATCAGGGCCTTCGACCGTGATCTTCGTGTTTTCTTCAACGGTGACCTTGATCTGGTCGGGAATCGGGTAAGCGATCGGGTGGGAGTACCCAAGGCTCATGTTGACAATTTGGCCCGCCACGGCGGCTTTGAAGCCGACGCCCTGGATTTCCAGCTTTTTCATGAAGCCTTCGCTGACACCGCGTACCATATTGTTGACGAGCGCGCGGCTCAAGCCGTGAAGCGCCCTGGCGTGGGCGTCCTGGCCATCGCGGCTGACCACGATTTTGCCGTTGTCCACTTTCAGACTGGTGCGCCGGGGCAATTCCCATTTGAGCTTGCCCTTGGGCCCTTCGACCGAGACCTGCTGGCCTTTGACCTCGACCTTAACCTTCGGTGGAATCGCTATAGGTTGTTTGCCAATGCGGCTCATAAAACGAAAGGAATGTTGGAATATTGGAATATTGGAATAATGGAATGTCGGAATAATGGAAGACTGATCTGCAGCATTCCAGTATTCCAATACTCCACGATTCCATTGTTCCATTTTTTCATGTTACCAAATATAACAAATGACTTCGCCGCCGAGGTTCTTTTTGCGGGCCTGGTTTCCGGTCATGACGCCTTCGGACGTGGATAGAACGGCCACACCGAGGCCGCCACGCACCCGTGGAATGTCGGTAGAACCAACATAGTGACGCAGACCGGGAGTGCTGATGCGGCGGAGGCCTTCGATGACGCTCTTCTTGCCCTGATACTTAAGCTTGAGCTCAATGGTTTTGGGAATGTTTCCGGCCACAGTGAAATCAGAGATGTAGCCTTCGCGCTTCAGGATGCCGGCGATGCTCTCCTTCATGCGGGAGTGCGGCAATTCGGTCGTCGGCAGCAAGGCGCGATTGGCGTTGCGGATCCGGGTGAGCATGTCGGAAATGGGGTCGTTCATGAGGCGTGAGAGCGTGTGAAGCGTGTCGAGCGTCTGAGCGTGTGGAGCGTGGAGCGTGGTGACATAGTTACCAACTTGCCTTTGTGACGCCTGGGATGAGGCCGTTGAGGGCGGCTTCGCGGAAGGTGAGACGCGAGCAGGCGAATTTGCGCAGGTAGGCATGGCGGCGGCCGCTCATGGAGCAGCGGTTCACCAGGCGGACGGGGCTGGCATCTCGGGGCAACTTGGCCAGGCCGGCGTAATCGCGTTTGGCCTTCAGTTCGGCGCGCAACGCGGCGTATTTCTTGACCGTTTGCGCCTTGCGCTTGTTGCGTTCAACCCATGCTTTTTTGGCCATAAATCCTAATCTTAATCTTTCTCTTAATGTCGCGCTCTGGCCGCTTGCTCACGCGCGCGGCTCTGTTTATTTGGTTTTCGTGTCCGCAAAGGGCATGCCCATCAGCTTCAACAGCTCCAGGGCTTCGTCATCCGTCTCGGCGCTGGTCACGATCGTAATGTCCATGCCTTGTTGCCGTTTGATCTTATCCAGGTCAACCTCGGGAAAAATGGTCTGATCGCTCACGCCCAGGGTGTAGCTGCCACGTCCATCGAATGAGCGCGGCGACAGGCCGCGAAAATCGCGAATTCGCGGCAGGGCGGTGGCAATGAGTCGATCGAAGAATTCGTACATGGCGTCGCGCCTAAGGGTGACGCGACAGCCGATGGGTTGGCCCTGGCGCAGCTTGAAGTTTGCGATGCTATGGCGGGATTTGCTGATGGCGGGCTTGCGGCCAGTGATCAGCCCGAGATCCTTGGCCGCATCATCAATCGCGCTTTTCTCGAGCGAGGCGCTCACGCCCATATTAACCACGATCTTTTCCATGCGTGGCGCCTGGTGCGGATTGGCGTACTTGCGCCGTTCCTTCAGGGCGGGCAAGACCTCTTTGACGTATTTTTCGTAAAGACGGGATTTCATCGGAGTTAAGCCTGTTCTTGCGATGCGGCCGCAGGCGCATGCTTCGCGGCGCGGGCGTCAAATTTTGAAACCAGCATGACGTTGGAGACATGGATCGAACCTTCGCGCTCGATGATCTGGCCGTTGGGATATTGCTGACTCTTGCGCATGTGCTTCTTGATCATGTGGGCGCCCTCGACGATGACCCGCTGTTTCTTGGGCAGGACCACGATGACGCGGCCACGCTTGCCTTTATCAGCACCGGCAATGACCACCACCTGGTCGTTCTTCTTTACGTGAAAGCTGCGCATTTGGGAAAAAGTATTAACACTTAAATTTAAACGAGATCAGATAACTTCCGGAGCGAGAGAGACGATTTTCATGAATTTCTTATCGCGCAACTCGCGGGCAACCGGGCCGAAAATGCGCGTCCCTCGAGGGTTCAGCTCGGCGTCAATGATAACGATTGCGTTGCTATCAAAGCGCAAATAGGAACCATCGGTTCGCCGGATAGCCTTTCGGGTGCGAACGACGACCGCAGTCACAACTTCGCCTTTCTTCACCGTGCCATCCGGGGCGGCCTCTTTGATGTGGGCCTTGATAATGTCGCCCACGTGGGCGTAGCGCTGGTTACGGCCAAGCACACCGATAGCCGCCGCGCGCTTGGCGCCGGTGTTGTCGGCAACGTCGAGGATGGAGCGGACCTGGAGCAT
>PSRM01000260.1 GCA_003176045.1 Verrucomicrobiota bacterium
CAGGACCGAGCCCGGGTTCACGACGAAATCCGATTGGATATATTCGCGATGGATGGCGCCGAGTCTAAGGTTTTGGTTTTGAGAAAGCGCGATTAAGTTCTCGACTATGTTTGAGATTAAGCTTCCCATTGCCCCGACATGAGAAATCCATCATTCGGCGAGGCTAATTTGGGGGCGGTGGCTGGCGCAGTGGTAGCCGGAATGGGCGGGCTGTTTGCCATTGGGATCGTGAGGGTAATCGTTTACAAGGATATTTCGCTGTTTCTGGGGACGCCGAAATTGAACCTGCTGTCCTGGCTAGTGTGCCTGCCGTTTGGGTGGTTTTTGGGAGGGCAGATCGGGCCCAGGATGGGTGAGGGGTTTCAGAGTGCCCGGGCCGAGATCGTCGGAGGGATTATAGGTGGTATTATCCCGCTTTTGTTGATGGCATCAGTTGGATGGTACGTGATGGTGAGGTACTAATGAAATTGGGGATTCCGGATTGGAAGAATTGTCTGGGTGAACTGAACCACCCAAGCCAGCGAATGTCCGTGCTCCCACGACATGGCAGGACGCCTGCCCTACTCTAGCGCAGCGAGGTGCAGAATACGTCGGACACGGCGCCGTTGTAGCGGAGAATCAGCTCGACGCCGCTGAGTTGGTGCCGAACGCAGATTTCGGCTGCTTCGACTATATCGTTAAAAGCTTGAGCTTCATCTGGATTGCTCGTCCAGCCGCCCCCGTTGAAATATTCCTGAGTCGCACAGCACCGCAGCATGCGCTTGACCGGTTTTTGGTAGCTGCTTCTATTCAAGGCCTTGGACATACCGTTCCTTTGCTCTTAACTAAAGATTCAACCTAAGCCCAATTTTTGGAAGCGCAAGGGTTGGCAGTAAAAATGTAACAAAAAGATTATTATTGCTCACGCTGTCTTCTTGTTAGTCATGCTGAATGATTTAGCACATTGGAGGCTTTCCAGGGGCAGGCCAATTGTTTGAATAGCTCTTTGGCATGCAAGGGCGAGAGGTCAGGCGCTCCCGAGAGTAATCGGGCGAGCAAGCCTGTCACATGTGGCGCGGCAAAACTGCTGCCAGTGACCTTTTTCTTGGCGCCACCGGCCCAAGAAACTTCCACGTCCTGCCCCAGCGCGGCAAACTCCACAAGAGAACCGCTTCGGTAAAAGAGCGCCTCGGGCTGCTCGGCGCGGGTGAAACCGACGGTAATGACGCTGGGAAAATGCCCAGGCCATTCGCGCCGGGCAAAGTCATGATTGTTGCAGGCGGCGACCAGGTGACGACCTTGGACGTAGGCGGCGTCTATCCAATCTTTATATTGCAAGACGTGGTCAGGCCGCCCGCAGCCAAAGCTGCAGTTGAGAACGTGGTAGCCACGCTCGATGGCCTGACGAGCGCCTTCGCAGATAATGGCCGTGCGCGAGCGAAGTTGTTCGCCCAGAACTCGGACGCTGCCGATTTCTGCTTCCGGGGCGATCTGATGGATGATGCCCGCGATGGCGGTGCCGTGACCGAAGAGATCACGACCCTGGCCGGAGGAAATCACGAGTTGGACCCCGTCCTCACTGATCTCCAGGTCATCGGTCAGTTGGAGGCCGGCGAGAGCAGGATGTGAGATTTCAATTCCCGAATCCAGGACGGCAATTTTAACGCCTTTGCCGGTCCCCGCGGTCAGGAAATCGCGAGCCTGCTCTATGGTGATCCAAGCCACGGCAACCCGATTAACTGCTTCCTTCCCAGTCCACGGCTTTGCCGAGCAGCCGGTGCTCCAGCAGCCGGCCCAGGACGTTCGCAGTTAATTGGACCGTCTCGAGGTCCTTGGGTCCGAAGCCAGCAGGGTTGCCGCGGTTGGCCGGTTTTAATTGGACACAGGAGGCTACTCCTCGACAGCGCTGCAAGAAGTAAAAAGGCACGGCGATGAGCGCATGCGTCTTCACCTGGAGCCGTGTGTCCAGGAGCCGGCTTTGGTTGGCGTTTTTGTCCACCTCGTTTTCAATGAAAGGCTGTTCAGTGGAAAAAACCATGCAGATCAGGCCTGCGTTGAGGGGTTGACGGAATTCGCCAACGAAGCGCTCGGCATTGGGTCCGTTATTGAACGCGGGGACCAGGTTTTCACCCTCCGCGTCTATGAGCCACAGCGTTCCTTCATCCGCACGCGCTTGAGTGAATCCTTCCTCCAGGACTTGTTGCATAACCGGGTCGAGCAGCGAACTGAATTGCTCCGGACGCAGGCTGGCGGCCATCCGCTCCAGTCTTTCATTAAGGAGTGATTTGAGTTCCGCGAAAGCGGGCTCGGGCAATAAATTCAGGGATGCCATAATTTTGACCTCCGGAAAAGAGTTAATTGGGTTCAGCCTTTTGCGCGCTGTTCGCGCAAAGCCTTAATTTCCTCTGCCAGCAGACCGATCCAATGCGGATTCTGGCTCAAAACTGACATTATTTCCTTTTGTTGCGCTTCGGGCAGTTTCCCCCGGGCGAACTCGCGCACCCGGGTTTTCAGGTCCGGGGCCATTTCCTGTAATTCATGGCCCTCGACTTCTCCTTCGACCCGTTCGAGGAACCCCGCCAGTATTTCAAATGTGTTTTGCATAGGGACTGTTTTTGTTTGCACCGAACCACCGCCGCCGGAGCCCGCTCGCGACAAGTTTGCGGGCGGGGGGTGGCGTTTTTGTTCGATTTGGCATAAGCACTAATCGCAGGGCAGACGAACGGGAAACCGAAACTTGCAAAAAAAGTTTAAAAAATCATAAAACTAAGGCCCCAGTGACCGAAGGCGGAGCGCCGAATTCCATTTCGGCGCGTTGGGCCAGTCCGACCTGGTTCGCGCCGAAAAGGATTTCGGCGCTCCAATCGCAACGGCTGAACGCATAATCATAGAAACCCCAGCGGCTCACTTTGGCACAAATCCACAAAATCCTGCCAGGCAGGCTGGAGCCACGGATCACGTTTTTTCACCTCCTCCAGAGTTCGCTCCCTGATCTCGTCCATTGCGCCCGAAAGCGCGCGGCTCACCTTGGATTCACTCCAGGTCAGCATCCGCATCACCTCACGCTGGGTGACCCCATGTCGATAAACGAGGTGCAACAGGACCAGAGCGTGAGGGGGACATTGGTCAAAAGCAGCCCGCAGGCTGTCCCGCAGCATGGAAACAAGCGTGCTGTCCAGATCATCCGTGGGCGGGGCAGGCACGCGGTTCACGAAGGTCGTCTGGCCTTCGTCCGAAGGGGGTGGTTCGCCCCAATATTTTTCGCGCCGTTTCCCGTCCAGCCACCGGTTGGTAGCGACGCGGCAAAGCCAGTTTTGGACGGGGCATTTGCCATTGAATTTCTCCAAAAGGGACGGGCGATCCTCGCCGCCGGGCACGCATCGGGCCCAAAGCTCGCCCAGAACGTCCTCGGCTTCTGCCGGATTCGCTCCGCGAGCGATCAGGATATTCATCAGCGACCCGGCGTGCCGCTCGCGCAGGACCGTCAGTGCGGCAGCGTCTCCTTCCCGGCAACGCTCGGCCAGTTCCAAGTCCTCGTCCAGCAACGAGGCATCGTCCGGTTTGCCCGGTTCAGACGTCATGCCTGCCATGATGAAGGCTTGACTGGCTTTGGAAAAGGAAAAAGGAAAGAATCAACCACGGATGAACACGGATTCACACGGATTCAGGATAAACTTCAAAATTCAAACCTCAAACTTCAAGGAAGCTTCAAGAATCAAACTTCAATGAAACCAGTTGGCCACGAGGATGGCGTCGAACATTTGCTGCGTTCTTGAGCCTTGAGCTTAATTGCTGAAGTTTGGAGTTTGATATTTGATGTTTTTTATCCGTGTTCATCCGTGGTTTAATTTTTAGGCATGAAAGCAGTCATTCTCGCTGCCGGCAAGGGCACGCGGATGGGCGAGTTAACCAACGAGCTGCCCAAGCCGATGCTCCAGGTTTGCGGCAAGCCGATTCTCGAACATATCGTGGCCGGAATCGCGGCTGCGGGGATACATAAGGTTCTCATTGTGACCGGCCACCGGGCGGAGGTCGTCGAGAAGCATTTTGGGGACGGGTCGCGCTGGAAGGTCCAGATTCAGTACGTCCGTCAGACTGTCGCCGAAGGAACGGGTCGGGCGGCTCATCTGGGCCAGGAGTTCGCAGGCGACTCACCCTTCCTGCTGACGTATGGGGATATTCTGGTAATCCAGGACAGCCTCATTGCGAACACTGAAACTTACCGAAACATGGTCAGGAGATTCGTCGAAGCGCAGTCCGCTGGCGTGATTACAGTAACTCGCGGAGAAGATGTAACAAAAGGGGGCCTCAACTTTTTCGACAACAATTTCTGCCTCCAAAAGCTCGTAGAGAAACCGACCCCTGCGCAACTCGATCAGCTCCGCCGTGAAGGCTGGCTCAAACCGAACGAGCCGGTCTGGTATAATGCTGGCATCTACATCTTCACGCCGGCTCTATTCGAGTTCACTGGCAAGTTGCAGAAATCTCCTCGTGGCGAATATGAACTGACCGATGCCATTATCGGCCTCGTTGCCGCCGAGCACAAACTCGCCGGACTCGAAATCCACGGCCGATGGGTGGATGTGAGAGATCCCGAAGTGCTGGCACGGTTAAGAACGGTTAAATAAGTTAATTGGGTTAACTGAGTTAATTAAGGCGGAATACGCACCCGAAAATCCTCGCCTAAGGAATTTTTTGCCGACGAAAGACACGAAAAGGCTTTCCTTTCGCGTGTTTAGCGTGTTTGGCGGGCTATGGTTGTTACACCACAAACTTCGGTTCAAACACCTGCCGCCCGCAGTGCTTTCGCAGTAGTTCGCTGAATTTTGCGAGCCCGCGCTTCTCGTCCGAGCCCAAATGATAATGAATGTGCCAGCCCAAATAGTCCTTGCGAAAATCATAGTCGTATTCCGGGCGGCTCTGGATGATCCAATCCAGGGTATCCAAGCCAAAATCCCGCGCTTCACGCAACTGGCGGCGCAGGACAGCCGCATTTTCCACTCCACGCCGAATCGCCCAGACGGCATAAACGAACGGCAACTTTGTTAAGTCGAACCAAGCCTCGCCGAGGTCCCATATCGCGTGTTGCCGAGTCGCGCGGACAAAGTCCAGCGCCGGATCACCAATCAACAGCGCGTAATCGGGCAACGCTGCTATGTCATAGCTGGCCAAGGTTTTGAACTCCGGCTTGAGTCCCCGCTCAGCTAACAGGACGCGCAATAATTCCACGCTCGTCAGTGAAGCCGGATCGCAGAAGACCTCCTTCATTTCGTCCAACGGCCTGCGATGCGCCAGCAAGACGCTTTTTACTTCGCCCAGCGAAGCAATCGCGATGCCGTCTAAAATGTCGTAACGATCGTGAAAAAGCACTTCCACGACGCTCACCAACGCGGCGTCCAATTCGTCGCGCTGCAGCATCTCGGCCAGTTTCGCCGGCGTGGCATAAATAACCTGATCCTCGAGGCCGCGTGTCAGCGGAACCGTATTCAAGTAAGGCACTGACCCAACCCGGAACGGTGCAAGGGATTGCTCGAGATTGCTTTCTCGCTGTAGTTGCGAGGCTCGCTGCTCGCGTTCGGCGCGATGAGCCAGGTCGTCGGCCGATTCCGGCGCGGCCATGCGGAGTTTTGGAGAATTGTCTGCCATCTCTTCGTGATAGTCGGCGGTCGTTAAACCACCGAGTGCCTTGGGCATCGAAGCGGCGTAAGGTGCTGATAGGTGGCCCGTCCGTCAAACTTGAACGGGATGCCTTCGATCGCAAGGAGAGGCAAGACGTGCTCGGGCACCATCATCTCGCCGCTCGCCCAGCTTTTGAATGAGACCCGTCCGGGCAAGAATCCCAATGCACGCTTTTTTGCTTTTTTGTGCGGAAAGCGGATGATGACCATGTCGAACCTTAGACCGAGGAGGAGGGAATAACAAGGCTGGCATTACTATCTTGTTCATCCCGTCGCCAAATTCTCCTCCAAAACTCTTGAGCGCCCGTCCTGCTTCGCACCACTTTCTGGAGCTCCATCGTCCCAAGTCCTTATCGGCTCATAGAAACTATTGCGCTGCACAGGCGTGCGTCCGGCTTCCCGGATGGCTTTGATCATCTCCGCCTCGGTTTGTTGCTGCGGCGAGGTTGCGCCCGCCATGTGAAAGATGTGCTCCTCCAGAATGGTCCCGTGCAGATCGTCCGCGCCGTAGCTCAGCGCCACTTGCGCCAGCTTCAGGCCCATGCCCACCCAATACGCGGTGATATGATCGAAGTTATCCAGGTAAATCCGGCTGACTGCAATCGTGCGCAAGCTATCGGCCCCGGTGGGCGGATGTTCGACAGGGATGTCGTTGTCCTCCGGCTGATAGGGCAAAGGCACGAAACCAACGAAGCCATGAGTCTCATCCTGCAGATCGCGAAGATAACGCAAATGGTCCACGCGGTCGGCCAGCGATTCGACATGCCCGTAAAGCATGGTGCAGGTACTGCGCCCACCCATGCGATGCCACGTGCGATGCACATCCAAGTATTCCTCGGCGGATTCTTTCCCGCGCGCAATGGCTGAACGGACTTCCTTGCGAAAGATTTCCGCCCCACCTCCCGTGAGTGAATCCAGTCCTGCTTGCTTGAGCGCCTGCAGGGTTTCGGCGACGGATTTTTTAGCCAGCCACGCCAGGTGCAGCACCTCGATCGCCGTAAAGCATTTAAGCTGCAAACGCGGATCCAGTTCGCGTAATGCCTTTAACATGTCCGTGTAATAGGTGAAAGGGAGTGACGGGTGCAGCCCGCCCACGATGTGCAATTCGGTGATGCCGAGGCCAAGCGCTTCGCGCGCTTTGGCAACGATCTGTTCGATGCTCAGCTCGAAGCCATCCGCATCGCGTTTCTTCCGCGCAAACGAGCAGAACTGGCAGCTCAGGATGCAATAGTTCGAATAGTTGATGTAGCGGTTGATGATGAAGCTGGCCTGATTGCCCACTTTGCGGCGACGGGCGAGCTCGGCGATGGCTCCGACGGCGTTCAAATCCCGGCTTTCGAACAGTCGCAGAGCGTCAGCATCGGAAATTCGGTCGCCTGCGACAACTTTGTCATACAAGTCACGCAATGGGCTGTGCTGGAGGAAGAATTGCACCGAAGATACATAGCAGACAAAACATCAAACTCCAAACTTCAAACTTCTCCATTTCCTATCTCCCCAGTCGAAATCCTCCGCCAAAGACCACCTCTGCCAGGACCACGATCAGGAATACGGTGCTCACGACAGCATTCAGGCGGAAGAAGGCCACATTGATCCAGTTAAGGCTGCGATGGCGGGCGATCCAATGCTCCAGGAGCAGGCAAACGACTATGATGAACCAACCGACGATGTATGCGATCCAGAATCGGCAGAGCAGGCCGAACAACAACAAAAAGCCGCACATGATGAGGTGCGCTAGAAAGGACGCGCGGAGGGCGTTTTTTGGGCCCCATGCTACAGCCAGAGAGTGCAGCCCGTGGGCGCGGTCGAATTCGTAATCCTGCAGTGAATAGATCAGATCGAATCCGAAGAGCCACAGAACCACCGCGGCTGCAAGAACCAGCATTTGGAGAATGTCCAGAGGCGATAGATCGGTGCCTTTTACCGCCAACCAAGCACCTATCGGGGCCAGCGCCAGGGATAGTCCCAGGAAGACGTGCGTATAATCGGTGAACCGCTTCGTGAGAGAGTAGAAGCAGATCACCACCAGGGCCAAGGGCGATAAATAGAAACAGAGAGAGTTGAGAAAGTAACTCACCACGATCAGCCCGGCAGCGGATAACGTGCACAACACGATAGCACTGAAAAGACTGATTTGTCCGGTAGGCAGGTGCCGTTTGGCTGTGCGCGGATTGAGCGCGTCAAATTTCCGGTCCACGATCCGGTTGAAAGCCATCGCGGCTGTTCGCGCGCAGACCATGGCGGCCAGAATCAGGCCGAACTTGCGCCAACCGGGCCAGCCGTGCTGGTCACGCGCGGCAACGGCCATTGCGGCCAGGGCGAAGGGAAGGGCGAAGACGGTGTGGCTAAATTTGACGAAGGCACCCCACTTGCCCAGAAAACCGAAGGACGAACCTTGAACCTTGAACCTCGAACTTTGAACCTTGAAATCACTGCTCATACAGTCGGTGCGTTTTGGAATGAAATGAAGAACGAACCTTGAACCTTGAACCTCGAACCTTGAACTTTGAATCAAACATCAGGAGGTTCAAGGTTCAAGGTTCAAGGTTTGCTTTTTCTTTCGAATTTTAGGGTTCAAGGTTTCTTGTTCACTCTTTCTCTCCCCATCGTGCGACCAACTTATGCGGCACTCCCAAATGATCGAGCACCCGCGCGACGACTGTATCAGCGACTTGCTCGATTGTTCGAGGGCGCGTGTAGAAAGCAGGGTTCGCGGGCAGGATTGTTGCGCCGGCCAGGATAAGCAGTTCGAAATTGCGGACGTGCACCAGATTCAAGGGCGTTTCGCGCGGCACCAGGATCAGTTTCTTTTTCTCCTTCAAGACTACATCGGCGGCGCGCAGCAATACGTCTTCGCTCGATCCGTGGGCGATGCGGCCCAGCGTTCCCATGCTGCACGGAATTATGACCATCGCGTCGGGCGCGTTCGACCCGCTGGCGAAGGGAGCGTTCATGCTTTTAAGGCTGTGGGTCGCCGTGCCCTTCGGCAGGCGCAAGCCTCCGGGCAACTCCTCGGAGATGACGACCTGTGCGTAGGAGCTTTGCACGAGGTGGATCTCGTGCTCTTGCGGATCCAGGTTGTCGAGCAGACGCTGGGTGTAGATGGCGCCGCTGGCACCGGTGATGGCGACGACTATTTTCAAACGGCGAGACTATGAGGAAGCAGTGTGGATTCAGCAAGCGCCGCGTTACTCAGGGAAAACCGCGGGGATGACTTTATTGCTCATGACGCTGTTGCATTTTGCGCCGTAACTCAGCTTTGAATTTTGCTGATTGTTGCAAGAGCCAGCATCCACGACTGTAGGGCAGGCTTTCGAGCCTGCCGGTTCAGGGGGGCTTTCCAGCCCCCTGAACCACCGCCTTCCTGGATCGCGGCGCTGGAAAGCGCCGCAACCGGCAGGCTGGAAAGCCTGCCCTACAGACTTTGTCATCCCCGGGCTCCTGAAAACAACCCAGGCGAGCATTGACTTTCCCTGACTTGGGATAGAATGGTCCTCGCTCTGAACGCTAAATCCAAACCCTCGGAAGGCGCGCACGTTTTGGTAACCGGCGGCGCTGGGTTCATTGGTTCGCATCTGGTGGAGAGGTTGCTGGCGCAAGGGAAATCCGTAGTGGTCGTGGACGATCTTTCAACTGGCAAACTGGACAACCTGCGGGCCGTGCGGAGCAATCCCCGGTTGAAAGTCGTTCAATCGAAAATCTCGGGTTGCGCGGACCTGGCCCAGAAGGTCGGAGAAGCTGAAAGCGTGTACCATCTGGCCGCGGCCGTGGGGGTTGAGTTGGTCGTGAACTCTCCGATTCGGGTGCTCGAAACCAATCTGCACGAGACCGAGGTTCTGTTGGAAGCCGCTGCGGCGGCGCGAACGCCGGTCCTGCTGGCCTCGACTTCGGAAGTTTATGGCAAAAGCCAAAAAGCGGATTTTAGCGAAGAGGATGACCTGCTCATCGGCCCGCCGCACCAGACTCGATGGGGATACGCCTGCTCCAAATTGATGGACGAGTTTCTGGCCCTCGCCTATTGGAGGGAGCGGGCGCTGCCGGTAGTCATCTCGCGTCTTTTCAATACGGTGGGGCCCCGGCAAACGGGAAATTACGGGATGGTGCTGCCTCGATTCATCGCTGCAGCTCGCTCGGGGCGGTCTCTGAAAGTTTATGGCGATGGCCGCCAGACGCGCTGCTTCTGTTATGTGCTTGATACGGTCGAGGCACTTATTGCGCTTCAAAATTGCCCGTCAGCACGAGGCCAGGTCTTTAACGTTGGCAGCACCGAAGAGATCAGCATTGGGGCATTGGCCGCGCTTGTCATTGAGGTGCTCGGTTCCAAATCGCAGGTCGAGTTTGTTCCTTATGAGAAAGCTTACGCGCCAGGGTTCGATGATATGCTGAGACGAAAGCCCAGCGTGGAGAAGTTAGCTCGCTGTACGGGCGTGAGACCCAACACGCCGTTGCGCAGGATTATCGAACTTATTATGCAGAGCGACTAAACAATTGCGCCGGGTCGGGGGACCCGGCCTACAAACAGTTGTAGGCCGCGTGCCCTCACGCGGCGGGACTTATGAGAGAATGTTTATTTCTTCTTGAACAAATCCAACACGCCCTTGGCCGTGTTGTTGATGTTCGTGGTCGAATTGCTCAAACTGCCAGGCAAATTCACAGCGCCTTTGGTCAGATCGCTGGCAATTTTTTCACCCTCCTGAATTGCTACGCTCAGGAGCCTATCCAGCACCTGCTTGGTCAACTCGGCTGCGGTGATGCCTTCGGGGCCTTTGCCGAGATCCAGCAAATGGATTTCAGGCAAGGGAACTGTCTTTGATAGAGACTGGCCAAGCGCGGAAACGTTCACGTTGAGTTTTGCGCCGCGAATGACAAAATCATCCACTTGCAGTTTTTTGCTCGCCTCGGCTGGCTCGGTCTGTCCGCTGGCTTTCGGCTTGGCTGGTTCTGTGCTTCCCCCGCCGCCTTCGTTCAGGTTCGATTTAATTTTCATTAGGTTAATGCCCTGCATGCCGCCCTCGAACGTAATTTCGGGTTGCTCGAGATCAATGCTCCTGATGATCACTTTATCGGATAAGACGCTGCTGGGCACAAGTCCCAGGCTGGCTGAGCCGACGTTGATCGAGGATGGCGAGCTAAACCCGGGTGGGTTGCCCAGGACCAGGCCCTGAATCTTGCCCGACCCGGAAAAGATCGAAACGCTGACCGATTTCAATTTCACATCTACTTTGGTCAGCTTCGGCCCAACGATCTCGACCCCACGCTTGATGGCGCCATCGAGGAAAAAGGCGACTCCGAGCACCACCATGACGATTAGAATGACGACTACAATAAGTATCCGAAAAATCCATTTTTTCATTGTCTGCTCCTGGCAGAAATAAACACCCCCTCGGCTTGCACCGCAAGAGAGGAATGGACGACGCAGCCCCTTGTCCAGGGCGCGTTCGAGATTGGAGCGCACAACTCTGTTGTGCGAGTCGATCGTGGCTCCTGGGGGAAAACGCAGCCAACAGCCACGCACAACAGAGTTGTGCGCTCCTTTTTTGCCTGACTTGAACGCGCCCTCCCCCTAGTCCAAAGTCCAAAGTCAGCAGCCGAGGGTCGAGGGTCGAGGGTCGAGGTCGAGGGGGAAGCTCGGAAACGCAACACGCAACACGCAACACGGCCGCCCATCCAGCATCTAGAATCTAGAATCCAGCATCCAGCGTCCCCTCTTCACGTTTCACGCATCACGTTTCACCCGTCACCTTTCAGATTGCGCCACGGTGTCAACCTACGTAGGCTTTCGTGCGTTATTATGCCTTTCACGATCCCACAGATTCTGCTGGAAGGCGACGAACCCCCGGAGCAACCCGGAGCCGGCCCAGGCCAGAAGTATGACCTGGGCCAGAAAGCAGAAGGGCCCGGTCTCCAGAGTCCCGCCACACCCGTCCAGCCCGCGTCCGAACCAGTGGACCTGCCGGAGGCGTACGGCACCAAAGAGCTTTGGGCAGTGGCTCGCGATCCGCACACCCTTTACGCGCATTGGGACCTGACGGGGGAACAAATGAGCCAGTTCAAGGCGCTTTCTGGTGGAGGCGCGCTTGTCCTGCGAGTACACCCGGACACTTCCACAGCGCAACCGGTCAACGAAATCAACTTGCAAGGCGATTCCCGGCACCTTTTTCTGCATGTGGAGCGCGCAGGGGCCACGTATGCGCTTCAGCTCGGTTACGCGCAACCCGATGGTCAGTGGGTGAACATTGCCACATCGCCGCCCGTGACTACCCCGCCCGAAACGATGGCCGAAGACCGCTCTGTAAGTTGGGCAACGTTGGGTGGAGCGCCGGCCCGCATGCCAGAGCCAAAGGAGCAGCAATCGCAGTCCCCGCGCCCGGCCACGGAAAGGGACCTATCGCACGAAATCCCTCTGCCCCCTCCTGCGCCGGCCTGGGTTCCTGACGCAGATTTCGCAACGCGAATCATTGCAATCCTGCCCGACGATGTTCGGCAGGAACTTGGGCAGACTCCGATGCTCCCGCCCGCTGCCGATTGGACACCCGAACAGGAATCCAGACTTGCGGGCCTCATCGGGCTCTCTCTAATGCGCAGAAGTTGGCCACCCTCCGCCGAGATGTTTGCAATGTTCGGCTTGCCGACTGTTCCGGAACTCAGCTCGCTGGGCCTTTCCAGTCCGTCTGGCGCGGAGTGGGCCCCAAAAGGGTTCTGGTTCGGTGTTGATGCGGAATTGGTCGTCTATGGCGCAACCGATCCGAGCGCTACCGTAAGCATCGCCGGGCAACCAGTCCCGCTGAGACCCGATGGCACCTTCACCTGCCGCTTCGCCTTCCCGGAAGGGCAGCATGAACTTCAGGCCGTGGCGGTTTCGAAGGAGGGCGAAATGCGGGCGATCACGTTAAAAGTTACTCGCCAGACATCGGGCGAACCGTCTAGAGTCCTTGAAGTTCAGGATGCGTTGCAAACAGATCAAGTTTTTCACGGGGCTGAAAAGCCCCGTGAACCGGCAGGCTAGAAAGCCTGCCCTACAGGTCTGAGGCTGTGACTCATTAGCGATTGAGCGGCATTTCGTTAATCCAGTGAAAGCCGCGGCTGACCAGGAGGAATTTGGAGGGATCGACCTTGTTCAGGCGAATGACTACGGTATCGTTGCTTAGCGTGCCTTGCAGGAGAACGTGGGTGGAATCTGGACGCGACCAGGCGAGCACATCCTTTTGGTTCAGGGTGACGGTGTTTTTATTGGTATCGTAAGACGCACCGTAACCGATGGTGGAATCGTCCATCATCCGGATCCTCAGGAATTGCGGCCATGTGACTGCGACCCTCCGCCAGCGAGTAGCCTCGGTGATGAGGGGCGGCACTTCCTGGCCGTTGCGAGCGAAGCTCTCGACGTCGAACAGGCCATACAGGGGTGGGCGCGGCGCGTCCACGTAGTACTGTTTATAACCGGCCCAGCCTTCCAGAATAGCGATGAACAAGGTGTAGCCTACGAAAAGAACCCAAAAGGCCGTGGCGCTTCGGCGCAACCAAAGGCGCTCGAACCGGGGCGCGGTGAGGTCTGCTGGCGCTGTGGCGCGATTGAGCAGCAGCACGGAGGCGAGCCGGCGCAGGTCCGGAGCGAGAAGAAACAAGCTCATGAGCAGCAGATTGGCTGAATAAAGCTTAACGGGAACGTCGTAACAGAAGTTGAGCGCCGCTACATTCAACAGCACGCCAAACGCGATCATCGCGCCCAGACTCGTGGTGCGGCGAAAAAGCAGAAGCAAGCCGCCCAGGACCTCCGCAGCGCCCGAGAAGATCACATACGGAAGCGACGCGCCCATGAAATTCCACAGCACGCCCATAGGGGAAAATTCGCCATACGGCTCCGTCAGTTTTTCAAATGAGGGCGGCTGGAACTGGAGCGGAAAAACTTTGGCGAAGCCGTATCCCAGCAGCGTGAGGGCGAGTGTATAGCGCACAAACAGGCGCAGCCAGGAATGGAGCCGGCGGTAATCCGGGCGCTTGTAATCCACCAGAGACCATGCCAGCGCCCCAATCAGCGCAAAGACTATGTAAAGAAGATTCTCGATATAGGCCAGGGTGGTATCGCCGCTGCCGGTGGGGAAATAAGTCGTGGGCTTGCCGCTCAAGTGAAAGATGTGAATCGCCACCCAGGGACAGATGCTGTGCCAGAGCCAGGTGTAGGGTTGAAACACCAGGGCAGCGCCGGGGATGCCCGAAATGACGCTGATACGCCCGGGTTCAGGAAGACCGTATAGGATGAAGTAGCAGCAGAGGAACCGGAACAGAAGCCGCCGCGCGAGCGGCCAGGCCGCTGGCGTCCGTTCGGTCTCAATCAGAACCGGCTCCGCTGATTCGGCGATAGCGAGGTCTGTCATAAGAATCCCCCGGCAGTTTATCCAATCGGCCGGAAGCACAATAGAGGATTTTTGCATCCATGCGGATCGGGGGCGGTGCAGGAGCGCGGCATTTATGCCGCTTCACCGTGCCGTACGGCTGAGCATGGGGATTATTCCAAGCCTTTTTGCATTTCGACGATGAAGCGGCATAAATGCCGCGCTCCTATGGTGCCTGCCTCCCGAGTTGACCCAATTTCAATCACACCCGCAGATCGGAAGCAGTGCTGTCCACGAAGGGCGGATCACGATTCTCGTTTCCCACGTTTCCCGTTGCTCAGAGCGCACTGGTGCGGCAGAATAAATGCTGTAGGAGGCCTTGGCCGGGCTGGCCCCACCCAGGCGCGAAAAGCGCCAGAGGTCGTGCCTACGCCTTAGCGGGTTGAGTAACCCGCCCCGTGCAGGGCCAGCCCGGCCAAGGCCTGCTACAATGAGAGCCATGTCTGCCGCTGCAGTTCCGAGATGGACCTTGCGCATCGAGCGGGCCGAGTCGTCGCGACTGGCCTGGGCGCTGGCCATTTCTGTGGCCTTTCACCTGTTGCTTGGCGGCGGTTATTACTTTGGGAAAAAGATCGCCGACCAGCTTCCGTGGCTTCGAGAACTCATAAAAATGGTCCAGGCCATGACAGCACCAAAGGTGGTCGTTGCGCAGCCTCCGCCGCAACAACAGGAACCACCCCTAATGTTCGTGGAGGTCAGCCCGGCCCAGGAAACGGCTGAAGCGCCGAAAAACGCGAAGTACTATTCTGACCGGAACTCGCTCGCCGCCAATCCGAATCCGACAATTGACTCGAATATCCCAAAGATCACCGGCAAACAAACTGAGGTGCCCAAGACGGAAGATGTGCCTAAAAAGGTTTATACTCCGCTCCAACCAACCCCGCCCCCGCCGATAACGAAAGCCCCAACAGCTAAAGAGGCACAGGAGGAATTGAAGCCCAAGCCAGCGCCGCCTCTGGGCGACCTGGCGATGGCCAAACCTCAGCCAGTAACTCCGAAGCCTGATGCCGATACAGGCGACGCGCCGCGGCCGAGGCCAAAAACTATTGCGGAGGCTAAAGCGCGCCCCGAGAATCGTTTGGCGGGGGAAAAGATGAAGCAGGATGGAGGAGTGGTGCGAGGTCAGTTGGTCCCCTCACAAGATGTGATAGGTTCCCCGTTTGGGGCTTATGACTGGGAACTCATCGCCGCGGTAGAACAACGCTGGTTCGATCTCCTGGATCATCAGCACTTTAGCTACGACGCGCATGGCTATGTGGTCGTCAAGTTCACGCTGCATTATGATGGCAGCATTACAGAAATTGATGAGCAGGAGAATACGACGGGGCACACGATCTGGTCCGTGATATGCGAGCAGGCCATTAAGGAACCATCGCCTTTCCGCCGTTTTCCAGATGATATGAGAGCAAGTGTTGGCCTCAATCGCCACCTGACGTTTAAGTTTATCTATTATTGAATGAATTCAGCATTTATGGTTCTTGCGGACGCCTCGCCTCCCTTTTTCGACATGGAATTCGTGGTTCTTTACGTCCTCTTGCCACTGACTTCGATCATCGGCCTGACGTTCATCATCGAGCGCGCCTTTGCATTGCGCTGGCGTAAGGTGGTCCCGCTGGAAGTCGAAGGCGCCGTCGAGTCGTGTCAGACCCGCGAAGACGTCCCGCTGCTGCGGCGTCTGTGTGAGCAGCACCCTTCCCCGATGAGCCGATTGCTGACATTGGCTGCCGACCACCTGGACTGGCCCAAGGCTGAAGCGGTGGATGCCGTCCAGACCCGGGCCCGGCACGAGATCGCCCGGCTCGAACGCGGCCTGGTCGTGCTGGAGATCATCGTCGGCATCGCCCCGCTGCTGGGACTTGTCGGGACGATCCTGGGCATGATTGCAGTATTCAGCAACGTCGGCCAGGCCGGCCTGACCGATCCATCGAAACTTGCCGGCGGCATCGCTTACATTCTGCGCGCCACCCTTTGGGGCCTCCTGATAGCCATCCCTTCACTGGTTTTCTGGAGTTACTACAGCAAAAAAGTCGAGACGTTCGCTGTCGAGATGGAGACGCTGTGTGATGAGTTTGTGCGCCGTCAATATCGCGACGAGGTCGAAAATCCGAAATCCGAAATCCGAAATCCGAAATCCAAAGCACCCCCACCGATCCCATCCCCCGTCGAAGCCAGGTAGTCCCCGATTCATCATCCACCATCCACCATCCATCATCCCGCATCGCGCATCCCGCATCGCGCATCCCGCATCGCGCATCCCGCATCTAGCATCCCTTCTTCCCGGCACCTGCCATGAGCAACATCAGCGTCGCCTCACGAATCCTGAACCCTGAACCCTGACCCCTCCCCCTTTGCGCTTCTACATCCATAAACGCCGCCAGGCCCCCGCCGTCATCATCGTGGCGCTGATTGACGTGCTGATCGTCTTGCTGATTTTTTTGCTGGCGACCACTACGTTCAAACAGCAGCCCGCATTGAGGCTTGCGTTGCCTGAATCCAGCCAGGCGCGCAAGACCGGAGCCAACGAATCGGCTCCTTTGGTCGTGACAATTGATAAGCAAGGCGATCTGCGCCTCGGTCCCGAAGACAAGCCGGTGACCGCCGACCGCCTCAAGGACGAGCTAAAAGCAGCCGCTGCCAAAACCCCAAACCTCAATCTGGCCATCAGCGCCGACAAGGCCGCTCCCTTCGGCCAAATCATTCGAGTGATGGACGCCGCCAAAGAAGCCGGCGTCAAACTCGTCAACGCCTTTACAAAAGAAGCGCCCAAACAATAGCCGGGTCCAGAAGGAAATCGCCTAGCGGCGGGGGCGGCTGAGAATTCTTCCCACGGACCCGTATGCCGGTTCATCACCGCACAAAGCTTCGAGGGTCTCGTGCCGGATGTCTTCCCATTCCCCCAACTTGCTGGTCCAGCTTCCGTCCTCCAATTGGCGAGCGGCATGGGTGACCTCACCGCCACGATCCACATAAACAGCCAATTTCTCCACTCCAGACTCTTGTTCGGGGCTGTCACATGGCACATACCCGCCCTTTAGCGCGAAAAGCTCTATGAAATTGTCCAACCGCGCGTTTCTTGGTAAACCGTCAGGCCAATGGTAGCCGCACCCGACCGAAAAGGGATCCCACCACTCTTGCGTGTTGCCGTGTCCGGCGGCCCACGCAATGCAATTGTAGGCGGAATCCTCCGGACTCGTGACTTCGTAATCTGAGGCCGATAAACCGGGGAAACAAGATTCTCTCTCGGCACGAAGCCGCTTAGACGTACCCATGAGCCCTGCCCCATTCCAGCCAGGCATCTACTGCTTGCGGAAAATTATCTTTCGGCTTGGCAGGGTCCTGTCCCGTGATGGCAGTTAAGGCCCAAAGCCAGTGTCCGCGCTTTTGCTTCAACTCGCGGAAAATGAACGGCAGGGCCTCCTTTCCCATCCCGATAATTCTTTGGTACGCCGGATGCAACGCTTTTTTGTGCATCAAGGAAAGCATCCCGGTTTCCCGATACCACTGGTCGGCAAGCGATTTGAATTCTTCCTCAAGCTCCAGTTGCTGGACGGACTCGGCCTTCATTGTTTTGAACTTATCCCCGAAGCGACCGGAGTTCAATGTCGAACTTATTCGCCGGGTTCCAATACGACTCTCCGATCCTTTAGCTCCACTCACCCAAAGCCTCGATGTACTCGGCCGAGCCATCCCTCAACCAGCCATCAAGCTGTGCCTGGTCCTTGAGTTGTTGGCCTCGCAACCTCGGCACCACTACAAATCGTGACGCGATCTCCGGCAGCGCCGTCATGTCCACCCAGAGTTTTTCGAATTGTGTGAGCGGGAACACGTCTTCCTGGCCGTGGCCCCAGCGTTTCTTTACGTCCTTGAGCGTGATGTAAGAAGGCATCCTCGCAGCGACGTTGCGGATCGCAGCGGTCACTTTGGCTTCATCACTCAAGTCGGCGGGGCTCAAAGAGAACGCATCCAATAGCTTTTCGATGCTGATCCAGCAGGTGTTCGAATTGTAGTAGCTGAGGGCGAACTCGGCTTCCTCACGGGGCATGGCCAGTCCCTCGACCAGGCGGACACGGCCATTGACGCGGGCCAGACCGCCGCCCCGGTCTTCCAATCGCCGGGGGATGACCTCGAAGGTGAGACAAGCGCCGCTTTGGATGTGCAGGCCGAGCAGCAGCGGATCGGCATCGGCTCCAAGGGTATCAATGTTGTGAAGCAGCAGATATTTGAGTTGCGGGCGCGCGGAAAGAAGCCGCCACAGCACGCCGTTTCGCAACATGTTCGGCACCTCGTACCAATGGCCCACCGGGTGCAAACATTGTATGGGGAGATTGTCGGTATAATCGCTGGCCTCCCCGGCGCTGCGCGCCCAGTTCACCAGGGCGTGACGCAGGCTGTCGCGAACCTTTTGCTGCTGCTCATCCAGGATTTGCTGCGGCATTTCCTCCCAGGCAAAGCGCAAGTCGCGGACGGTGGGAACGAGCCGCAGTCCGACAGATTTGCCGGGCGAGAGGAACAGCGGCCCCTCGTAGCCGTAGTTTTTTTGCCGCGCAAGAAACTCCTCGGTCGGGACATGCGTTAAGTAACTCGTGGTGAAGATGTGCGGCACAGGCACGCCAAACTGTCGCGAAACACGGCGGCTTTTTGCCAGGTGTGATTCGATGAAAGTTCGGTGTTTCCCCGCAAGTTTGCAGAATGGATGTAGCGCTTTCACAACACCAGCGCCCTGGGTCCATCGGCTGCCGGCGCCTGCGGCGAGCGTGACAATTGCCAGCTCGCCTTTTTTGAGGGCCTCGATGCCGAGGGCTTTTAGATCAGGAGGCGCGGACGGCTCGTCCGCGCGCGGGGACGAGGCCGTCCCCGCCTCCCATGCGAGCGACAGATCAACCACATCGGTGCCTTTCACATCCTCGATGGTAGCGCTGGCCGGGAGACGATTCTGCGCCAGGCCGATCCTGCCTTCTTTCAAATCCGCCCGGATCTGCTCGTGTTGAGTCCGATCAAATCCATGCGCATCGAGCAGCGAAGCCAGCGATTGGCCCCCACTCGATTCCGCTTTGCCGCGCGGTAGCATGACATCAAACAGTTGCTGCACCATGCCGCGCAACTCAGTTTTGCTGCGGCACGCCGCTCCAAATTTATCCAGCTCGGCACGGCGCACAGTTGAAAGCGCGTTGCGCTCCTGGCGCAACAAAGCCGGCACCATCAATGTGTAGTAGGCCGGCGGCATCAATGACTCGGGCCCTTGCAGCAAATCTGCGCAGGTCCCACGTTCATTGATGCCGAAGTCATAAACTACGGGTTCCATCGCAAAGGGCAGCGCGTGCTGAAGTTCGCGTTTTGTCTCGGTCATGAACTGCTGCAAGCGGGTTTGTGCCTGCGCCTTTTTCTCCGGGGCGAAGATGAACCCCATGCCGCCTCCCGACATCCCGCCCAGCATCCAAAACCCCCAAAATGACCGATCAAACTCGGACCGGACACGCGCGATCAGCGTTTCGGTAAAATAGTTGCTGGCCCACGGAATGATCGCCTGGATGGGCTGGAAAAAATTCCGGGTGGTGGCTGCCCCAATGGCTTGAACATCGCCCTTGCGCAACGCGCCTAGAATCTCCTCTCGAATGCCCAACATGCCCTGGCGCGCTTTCCATTCGGCATCGCATCGCAGCAAATACTTTTCGGTCACCATCTCCAGAATTGGCCCCACATTCTGCGCCATGCCGCCGTGTACCAGGACCAGGCTGTCCTGCAAAGCGCGCCGCGTTTCCGGTGAGGCATCTGTGGCGTCCAGGATGCGGTGCTGCGGCAGCAGCCGGCCCCGGCTGATGCCGAACTCCGCGTCGCCTTCTCCCGCGAGCACGCCTTCGATGACTTTCATCCCCGGCCAAACGCCGCCCGAGTCCTGCCACCCGCCGCCCGAGCCGCCCAGCCATTCGCCCAGCAGCGCCCGCGCCAGCACCAGCCGCCGCTCGTGTTCCTGCAGCGGCCCGCTGAGCGATGCCGCCTGGGCCGTGGCCCGCATACAGACGCTGACCAGGGCGGCCAGTAAATTGGTCGAGACCGCCAGCCGTGAACCTTTTGGGATATTGTTCACGTTACTGACAATTTCCAGCCCGCGCCCAGAACCCACGAGGCGCGCAAGCAGTTCGCTCAAATTCTGGCCGGAGCCTTCCATGCCCGGCGGCACGATGCCCGAGGCGATCACGCCGGCTTTGAGCAGGCCAAGATAGTCTTTCGCGAAATCAAAGACCTCCGCCAGATTTGTGATCTCCGCCGACGCCCCAAGGTCAACACTCACCAAACGCAACAAAGGCTCTTCTATCACCCGCAAGTAAGCTTCCACAGGCGGCCGCGGGTTTGCGTCGCGACCATGAATCCCGAGGTCAACCGAAACGTTCAGGACCTTTGCGCCTTCGGGATAATCCATTCCCAGAAAGAAAATATCGCTCCAACCGCAGTGGGTGAGGTCCATGCGCACCGGCGTGGATTCACGGAGAATCGGATACGAACCATCCGCGTCCTGACGCAGCAACTCCGGACGCAGCCGCAAAGGGTGGTCGGCCGGATGACCCATGCGAAACATCCATTGATTGCCTCGCACCGAGCGCACACTGCGCCGAACCTGGTCTGCGAGCGTCTGAAACCCCAGCCGGTAGTAGGCTGCCGCCAACGCGCTGGAAATTGCGTCACTCGCGCCTGCGCTTTGCTGGACTCGGAGGAATTCCTCGATGGCCTCCTCGAAGCGGCGTTGGAGGAGATGCTCGTAGCCGGTGAAGGGGATAAGAGCACGTGAAACGTGAAACGTGAAACGTGAACTTTCCGGGGAGCGGTGTTGTTCTTTCTGTCCTGTAGTCTTGTTGTCCTGTGGTCTTGTCGTCTTGTAGTTCTGTTGTCTTGTTGTCCTGTGGTCCTGTGGTCTTTCTGCGTGGAGCAGTTTGGGCGGGAGGTGGAAGCGGTGGATGGCGTAGAGGAAGAAAAGGGCGCGAACACGTTCGTAGAGGTTGTCGCTTTGCGCGCGGAACGCGTCGAGTTGGGCGCATTGCTTCAATAACTCTTCGGCAGAAAGGGCCTGGCAGGCCAACTCCAGCGATTGGTTGCGGAGAGCAGGGTCGTTTGCGGTGATGATGTCGAGGAGTTCCGGCATGCCGCGAAACTAAAACGGGACATCGTCCGATGGGTCGCTTTTTTTGCCGCGGCGGTTGGGTTTTGGCGGCCGTTTTGATTCGGCCTTCTCCTTCTTGAGATATTCTTTGGTGGCCGGGTGTTTTGGGTCCCACCAGGGGTAAGGCGCCCAATCAATCGGCGAGCCGTCGCACTCGGGGGTCCCACATTCGAGCCAGAGAGAGCCGTTTTCGGCCTGCCACACGCGCGCGGCATGGCCGCTGAATTTCTTTTCGCAGTGAAGACACCAATGCTCCTGCTCGAGGTTCGGCCAGTCGCAGCCCATGCTATGCTCGCGCAAGAGATTGAGCTTTTTGTTATGGGGGAGTGTTACGTATTTCGTCATGAGAGTTAAATAAGTTAAATGAGTTAAATGGGGTTAAATGAGTTACATGGTTATATGCGTTACATGGTTAAATGGGTTACATGGTTACATGTGGGTCTGGCGTTTGGCCAACAACTCTACAAGTCCGCTCAGGACCTCGTCGCGGTCGTTTCCATCCAGCGCGAGTGCGAGTTGAGCGGTCAGAAGACCATACTTCACGCCGATGTCGTAGCGGTGCCCCTGCAACTCACAGGCCAGGTAACGCTCACGTTGGGCCAACTTATCCAGCGTGGCCGAAAGCGATACCGGGCGATTGCCGCCGCGAGAGATTTCCGACTCCAGCAGGTCCATCGCGGCCGGCCCGAGCACGTGCATGCCATAAAAACACAGGTAATGGCCCGCCCTCAAACCTGGCACGATAAGCTTCTGTTCAGCCTCAGTAGGCGTGGGCTTTTCGAGCACCTGGGTCACTTCGAAAAGTCCTTTGCGTCCCGCTACCAGCCTCCCACCCACGGCCCCGTAGTACGGCAGTTTGCTTTCATGCGTCGCTTGCACCGCCGACACCGCGCAATTCTCCGCGCCGGCAATCTCCACCAACTGTTGCGCCGAGCGCTTCTGCGAACCGCTGACATAGAGATGATCGCCGACCAATAACAGGAAATGTTGGGCCGCAGTAAACTCGCGCGCGCACCAGACCGCCTGGCCATAACCGGCGCTGCCTTTCTGCTCGATAAAAGTGATCTGCCCTTTCTGCCGGCCCGCTGCGGTCGAATAGGCCGCCTCATCGCCAGGGCAAATCACAATGACGATCTCCTCGATGCCGGCGGAAAGGATTTCCTCGACGAGGATCCGCAGCGCGGTCTTGGTCGCTCCATCCCGGTCCACGAGACTCTGCAAGGGCAGGGCCCGCTGGCTTTTGCCGGCGGCGGTGATGACGGCTTTCTTGATGTTCACAGTTGGATCGAGTCGCAGCGACGATGGCAAAATCAACTCCTGTGGTCAACCCCGGCCAGCGGAGGAAAGTCCAAAGTCCAAAGTCCAAGGTCCAAAGCCTTACGTTGGAAGAGGTCCGCGGTCGAGGTTCGAGGGGCCAAACCGCGAATGAACGCGAAGGAACGCGAATCTGGGAACTGAAAACTTAATCGTAGCAGCCGAGGCAACGAGGCTCTGACTCCTCTGACCCAAGAGGACAGAGGATAGAGGACAGAGGGCAGAAGCGTAAGGATATCAGAGCCTCGTTACCTCGGCTGCTACCTACAGAGAAAGTATCGCCTCAGTCACGGCGGGCGCAGCACAGGAGCGCCCAACTCCGTTGGGCGAGTTTCTCGGCAAGCTGC
>PSRM01000165.1 GCA_003176045.1 Verrucomicrobiota bacterium
GCGCGGACGGGGCCTTCCGCGCCTCCGTAGGTGAAAAGGCGGTTTAATTGGCGAGTCTTCGGGCCAAGCACGCCGCCGGCGCGTGGAGTGTGGCAGGTGCGGCAATCATCCCGGCTGGGATAGTACCAGGATTGGGTGCGAACACCCGTTAAGGTCCGGATCGTGATTTTTTCGGTAAGATTGCTGTATAGAAGGTCTGCATCGGTGTTGTCCGGACGCCATTTGTAGGTAACGCCATAGACGCCGCCGGTGCTATCGCAGACTATAAGGCGAGTTTCCAGACGGCGCTTTGCGGCGGGATCGGTTTCATCGGTTGGGAGATCGAAATGCTTTACGAAAACCGTGCCTTTAGGGAAGGTCCATTCGCCGGTGGGGCGGAATTTGATTTTGTCACCACGTGGTGACAAATCGGAAGGGGAGCCGCCTGAAGGCGGGACCACGAACGGAAGAGCCATCCAACGGGATTTTGAAGCGCCATCGGACCAGAAGGAGACAACCAGGTCATAAGGGATCAGCTCCGGATTGGGGACCAGATTGGCGGTGTCCTTGAAGACGCCAGTTTGGGAGAGCAGTCGGGGAATTGGCCCGTCAGCACGGCCGGGCATGGAGAGGTAGGGCTTGCAGGGGAGACGGGTATCGAGGCCGTAGAGGGAGGGCGTGGCTGCGCGCGATTCCAAATAGCAAATGGCAAATAGCAAATGGCAAATTGCAGATCGCCAATAGACAATAGCCGACAGCCGATGGGCGGGTGCGCGGACGAAGGACCAGGATCGCATTACACTCCGCAGCTTACTCAACTCTCACCCGATAGAAAAGGCGGCTGAGGGTGGGGGAAACTGTGTAAGGAGAGGCGGCTGTGTTGATGTTTGTGTATGGGCCGGCGGCATTGCCGGCGGCCTGGAGGGTGCCGGGGTTCCAGGTCAGGATCACGTTCCCGCCTGATCTTTGGAAATTAAGCGTCGTAACAGGGTTAAGACCGACGTTGTAATGATTCAGGACTTGCGCGGCGCTGAGCGCATAATTGTAAATGGCCACCTCATCAATCAGGCCGACAAATTGGAGATCATAGCTGGTGCTGAAGTTCTTGTCGCGTGAGCCGATGCTAATGGGAGTTGTTCCCATTTGAATGCCACCGGAGACGAGGACATTGGCGTTTTCGACGCCATTGATATAAAGATGTACCAGGCCGTTGGGTTCGTCACAGACACCCACTACGTGCTGCCAGGTGTTGCTTGGTGCGATGGTCCCGTTTGCGTTGTGGGCGAAGTTATTGGCGTCTCGGACGGAAAACCTGAATAAATGATTGGCAGGAGAACCCGAACCGGTATCGAGACTGAATTGCTCGCCGCCGCTGCCGTAACCATAGGCGACGATGCCGCTGTCGTTGGTTTGGATGCCAGCGTTGACCCAGGCTTCAACAGAGAAAGCGGCAATATTGATCCAAGTCGAGAAGTCTATGCCTGTGATATTGCCGACGTAGCTGCCGGGATTGGCGAGCGTGCCGAAGGAACCGCATGTATTCGGGTCATTGGCGTTATAACCTGGCTGGCCCAATTGGACATTGAAATAGGTGCCATCGTGACCGCCCCAGGAATCGTGAGCAATGGAACCATTGGTTTCGTCCAGACGCCAGTAAGCAATAGGCGAATCGGCGATCACAGTCTGGGCGTAGCTGATCGTCGGCTTCGTAACAATCGTAAGGACGGCGTTGCTGCTGATGAGGAATCCATGGGAGTTGGTGAGTCGAACGCTGTAGGTGCCGGCATCGGAGAACTGCACGCTGGCCAGCGCATAACTTGAACTCGTTGCTCCGGGAATCGGCGCAGCGCCTTTGTACCATTGCATCGTCGGCGGCGGATTGCCGCCCGGGGCCACACCGATGCTTAATGGGTCACCTGAATAACGGATTGTGGTTTGGGGCTGCTGATAGATCAGCGGCGGGCTGGAGGGAAGGACTCCATAAACATTCAACCGGCCCGAAAAAGTCGCCATGTACACTTTTCCATTGGCCACCGTCGGTGGAACATATTTGGCATAGAGGCCGACGGAATCCCGGGCGCTGTAGAGTTCGGAATTCCAAAGTTCATTCGTCACATTCTGTGCGTTATACGCGTGGAGGATACCCGGGCGCACGGCCTGGTTGGCATCGCCTGTAAACTGGTGCGAGCCCCAAATAATGCCGGTGCCGGCATTGGTGCCGTTGGCGGATATAGAAAGCATGCCCCCGGTCATGCCATTGACCCATGCTGGTGTGGGGCTTTGCGCGTAAGCCGGCGTGAAGTAGAGGCCGCGCGAAAAGTCGAATTTGAATTGGTGCAGCCGGTCGCTCTCACCCCAGACATAAGTGTACGAACCATCGGCGGCGTCCCACCAAACCGGCGATCCATGAATATGGTTAACGCCGATTCCAGTGGGAGTGACGGGAATGGTTTGAACGATGTTATCGTTCGTGGTGCCCGACGTGCTGAAACCACCCATGTTATCGCGGTTCACAACGTAGAGGTTTGCGGGCAGCGTGCTCAGGCTTTTGCCGCCGCCGGTGGCCAACGTGGTGCCTGGAATCAGAAGGATGCCGCCTGCACCCAAATCTTCATCGTTGTTATTGAGATTGGTGACGTTGTAGGGAGTAAACCAACTCAGGACATTCAGGCTGGAACCGTCGAGTTTCAGAAAGCTCATGGCCCGATTCGTGGAATCCGTGGGGCTGCCTGCTCCGGTGGTGCCGTTGCCCGTGGAAATGTAAATGTTGCCGTTAGTATCGGCCGCCGGGCCCTGTCCGCTCATCCAGATGCCGCCATTAGAGCCTGTGGGAGTATCCACATAAACAGCAACCTGGGCCAAAGTGCTTGCGTTATAGGCCATCACCCAGCCGTGATAAGGGCCCCAATCGCAGTGCGAAGACCACCCGATATAGACATTCCCATTGGCATAAGCCAGCGCGGGGCGCTGGTTGTTTTTCATGGAATCAAACGAAACGCCGCCAGCGCTGCCGCTGATAACCACGGCGGGCACGCGATCCATCCCGGTCGTGATGTCCAGCGCATGAAGCCGCTGCACAAAATTGGTCGTCGCGATGGTCGTCTCTTTGGTCCGCACCACCAGCCACATCGTCTGAGTCACAGGATCAATTACCGGCGTGCCGACGATTCCCATGTGCCCGCTGAAATCGCGGTAGTTGCCACCGCAAGCGTTGGTCATATCCGTATTGAGCGGCGGGACGACGGTGGTGCCCAGGAATGTGCCGGTGAAATTGGTCTGCCAATAAGGGGCACTTACGGTCGAGTCGTCGGCATCGAAGGCATACACCGTGTCGTTCACGGTTTCCACATATACAATGTTGTGGGTCCCCTTCCCGGGAATTGTCACATTGGTCATGACCAGTGGCTGCGCATAAATCTGATCATCAACTGGCCGGGTATAGATGAGGCCGAATTGGTTTGTATTAACGTTCCCGATATTAAGATTGATTTCCTTCAGGTTGTCGCCCGTGCGTGAATTGTCATTGTGCTGGGTCAGGACCGCGACAGCCTGAAAGTTGCTTGCTGGTGTGGTGAACGAGGCCGAGGGGATCGCCCAGGACGTCCCGGAGAAATTGACGGCCCTGGCCGCGTAAAAGTATGTCGTTGTGGGGGAGAGGCCCAGGACCAGTTGCGAGAATGCGCCGTTCTGGGAGCCGAGCGAAGAATTACTGGCCCAACTGGCAGGATTGGTCCCGCCGTTGGAAGGCCCGAAGAAAAGGGTGATGCTCGGCACGTCGCCGCCATTCGAAAGCACCTGGCCGTTCAGCGTGGCTGAGCTGTAGGTAAGGCTTGTCGGAGGCAGGTTTGTCACTACCGCCAGCGCGGGAGTTGGCGCGGTGAACGATTTGGAGGGCGTTGCCCAGGCGGTGCCCGCAGAATTCACGGCGCGAGCAGTGAAGAAATAAGTCGCGCCCGGTGTAAGGCCCGTCACCGAGGCCGAGAATGTGCCCGTCTGGTAGCTGAGCGGGATATTATTCGACCAGGCGGCGGCGTTTGTGCCTCCGTTGGCAGGACCATAAAACATTGTGATCTGTGGTGGTTCATCACCAGTAGAAACCACTCCTCCGCCAATCGTCGCTGAGGTACTCAAAACGTTCGAGGCTGGGGAATTGGTTAGGACGGCCAGCGTGATGGCCGAGACGGGCAAACCGCTGACGGCGTAGATGCCTGTGGACTTGCCAACCGCCGGCTTATAGAAGGTTAGGCTCGATAGCGGTTTGTTGGTCGTGCCCATGAGCGCGTAAAGGTTCAGCGTGGTCTGGTAAAATCGCGGATTGCCTGGGTTGCCGCTGGTGGTGCCGTTACCGAGGTTGATGCGTTCGAACCCCTGGAGCGCAACGTTGGTGGTGTTGTTAAACCAATCCGGCGCAATGTAGGTGGTAGTGAGCGTGCTGGCGTCATTGAACGTCAGCACGACGGTCGCCGCTCCCACAGTCGAACCGTTGCCGGAATTGGCGATGACTGCGATGCGGCTGTAAGTGAGGGGCGCAGTAAGAGTTAATGTGCCATTGGTCAGGCCCGTGTCCGAACTCAGGTCAAGGACATTGTTGGCTGTGTAAGGCTGGAGTTGAAAGACGGTGCCATCCCCCAGCGCACTGGTGAACGAACCGGAGGCGGGCAGGCCAAAACTATGACCCGGCAACCCGCTTTGATAAAAGGCATTGGTCTCGCCGGAATTGAAGTTCAGGGCGTAGCTGTTGAACGGCGGGCCGACGGCGTTGTTTTCGACAACAACGTCACGGTTATAACCCGTAACAGTGACCGGACTCAGGTTTGCGCCATGCGCGGCGGCAATGGCGAGCAAGTAAACTACCGACAGGGTGCGACACATTCTCTCGGAAGGGGAATATCGAGCCTGGGCCCATCTCGAATGGATTCGGTGGCAGATTAGGGTCCATAAGGGGACTGGCTACAGGGTATCACAGCGGCGAACGGGGTCAAGCTAAGCAAGGAGTTAAATGGAGTTAAATGGGTTAACCGAGTTAAATGGTTAAGTGGGAAAACGGACGGTTGCGCATCCAAACTGAGGGGATTCAAAGCCGAGCGATTCTCACCTATCGAACCAGCCAAACTTCTGCTTATTGCATGCGTACAGCAGGCCCAGCGTGCGCATGCTCACCGTAAGCAAGTACATGCTCATCAACTGCCAGAAAGCGCGGATTCCGAACGTGATGAAAAGCGTGGACATATCACGGGTGCTTAAGCTGACCGCGCTGGCGCCTGCGGAAACAATATCTCCGACCATGCGCATGCCCATCACCCCGAGCACGACGATTACGGTGACCAGGTATCCGGCCGGCACCTTGAAAATCGCCGGCATCACCACCAAAGGATTGCACGCCAGGGCGGTATCTTTCATCGCCACCGCCAGAAACGCCATCGGAAAATAGAAGCAGCCCAACGCAAGCGTGATCAGAGTTGCACTGTATGGCAAATCCTCCCAGACGTCGAAAAAACGCAGCGCAAAAAACGTTATCGGCGCTCCAAAACAAACCACCATCACAACAGCCATGCGAAAGGCGCCGCCGAACACATCGTCAAAACCCGGCAGTTCAGGCATCTGCTCCTCTTCGTTGGCGGTCGCATGAATGATGTTCTGCATGTAGGAGAAAAGATAGCCGAGAACTATGATACTCCCGAGGATGCCCAACATTCCTCCCTGCATCATACTGAGACCTGTGAATACGAGAGCACTGATGATCAACACCAGTAAGCCACTGCCCCGGAAAGGATAAATGAATGCAGAAGGCAACCGCGCGAAAAACCCTTTCGGTCCTGCTGGCCGTTGGATTTCCACATGCACTGGCGTGCATTGCGAGCCGCACTGGCGGCACGTCTTCAATGAGCCAGCACCGACTGCGCGCGAACTCACGCACAGTTCGCAGAAGAACAACCGGCATTGCGGACAGAAGTAACGTCCGGGCGTTCGAGGATGGTGTTTGCAAGGGCCGCCACCAGTGAGAATTGGAGCAGCCGGCGGAACGGCCTCCAGGGCACCCTGGGCAGCGTGGAGTCCTATGGGCGAAATTGCGGCGCTGGGTGGCGGGACCGCTGCGACGACCGCAACCGGCGCCGCCGCAGGCGTGCCAATCTTCAGGCCTGCAGGTCGAGCCAACCGCACCGTGTCACCGCTGGCTGCCACCGGAACCGGCGGTGGCATCGCCCGGACCGCAACAGGGGCTGGAGCGCTTGGACCAGTAGGCGCGCTGTCGTCAAAAAACATCAGCGTCACTCCGCCAAGTTGGACTGTTTGCCCGTGCTGAAGCACCGCCTCCCTGATGGGAGTCCGGTTTACGAAGGTCCCGTTGGTGGAACCCAAATCCTTGATGCTGGTCCGCCCCTGCTCAGCTATTATCTGGCAGTGAGACCCCGAGACCGACCCATCCTCCAGTTTAAAATCATTCGCCGGAGCGCGGCCAATAGTATTTGCGCCGGGCTTGAGATTGAGCTCCCACGCCTCAGGTGAGCCAGGGTTGACCACCAATCGTGCCATGAGTTTACGGTTTTGCTGTCCGAGAACGGACTAATGCTAGCCATCCGCACAAAGGCCGTCCAGCTAAAAGTCAGTTATGAAGTATCGCCTCAGTCACGGCGGGCGCAGCACAGGAGCGCCCAACTCCGTTGGGCGAGTTTCTCGGCAAGCTGC
>PSRM01000277.1 GCA_003176045.1 Verrucomicrobiota bacterium
GCTTAGGCATCAGGTGATGCCTGGGCTGAAAAACGCCGTTCCGTGTGATGCGGAACGGCTTTTTCGTTTTCAATGGGAAGTTGGTGTTTCCAGACAGCGCAACTTGTTACCTGTCAACAATAATACTTAGTTGCTCTGGGCTCAACTTCGGAGCCCGATTTGTGAACAGCTCCAGTCATGCCCTGCACACAGGCGTTAACATTTTTCCCAAAAAAGCCGAAGAAAATTTCGATCTCGTGCGGATTTAGCGTGAGTGGCACAAGGCACAGGGCCGAAATCCAGTTCCTCGAAAATAGAAAAAGTTATGAGTGAGCCGATCCGAATCAAATGCAGTGACTTATCCAAGGTGCCCGCAAACGAAGAACTGAAGACTATGGTGGATGCGGAGCATCATGTTGTGTTGGAATTCCCGGCCAGAGCGAAGGTGGACAAGCGTGCGTTAATTTCCAGGATCGCACTGGCGCTACCGGATTGCTCTATTTTCGACAGCGGCGGCCGAGGCGACACCGAGTGGATAACTGTGAAGTGGGTGATCCCGCAAGCCATTGTCCTCGCACACGCACGAGAGATTGGACAGGCTATTGGGTCATACGTACAAGCCTGTTCAGCGCTGCTGACGCAATACACCGAGGGCACCTTGTCATCGGACTGGTCATCGGATATCCATGGAGAACATTGCCGATTCGAAAATTCAGAGACGAAACAAATCGTGGAGGCACCGCTCGCAGGACCGCCGAGGCCTGACAAAGTTGACCCGTATTTTTTCTCAATTTTCGTCAAATCCACTCGGGGCTTGGAACCGGTCGCTCGTCTCATCAGGGACGACTTCCACGACGCACTAAGGATATTCGACGTTCTCTCCGAGGCGGTCCGGCAGGGACTGACACGATTGGACCGCAATTAATCCAGATTTGTTCGATCCCTCAACCTCCTCTTTTAACGGCTAGCTTGCGAACGCACGCTGCTTACCACTAGAGTGCGGTGTGCGGTTCGCCAGCCCGGTAAACCGCAACCAATCAGCCTTTTCACCCTGCCCCGCAAACCCGTACACTGCTCCAGATTTGTGAGCAGGAATCGGACGCCCAAAAGCCGTGTCTCCGTTGGCGATGATGGCGGCATGGTCATCGAAATCGAATGGGGTGCCGTGAACCACCCAGTCGTACATCTCGAAGACCGAGAACTCTGCATCCATTGGCAAGCACAGGACCAGCTCGGCGCATCCGAGATCAGGATTCATGTTCCAGCGGGTTACAGCCTGGAGAGCGCCAGGGCGAGTTTTAACCACGGCATTTTGCGGATCGAGGTGCCGCCCAACGAGTACTCAACCGGCTCGAAACCGCTCCCGATGCTGATTCACTGCGATGCCTGCGGCAAATATTTCGACATCATTGTTGGCAACAAAAGTGCAGAGAGCCATCGCTGTCCTCATTGCGGCCAGGATCAGATTTTTAAATTGGACTCGCTGGTGAAAAAGGCGATTGAGCAGGGCAAGAAAATGCTCAGAAAATCAGGCGGACGGCGATAGATTCCGGCCAGCAGTTGGTAGAAGGATGCAAGAGCTGCATTACTCAGGTTGGAACTCACTATTCGAGGCGGGCACTACATTTAAGGACTCCGCATATACAGCACAGTCGTGCCTGACGCCTTTATCAGGATCGGACAGGGCGTGCTTTTTGAAGGCTGCTTGAACCTGCTCGGCATTTCCGACGACGTGCGCCAATGAGAAAGCAGCGATAACCCTGATGCCGCTGTCACCGGTTTCGAGCAGCCGGAGTAACTCAGGAATCGCAGGTTTAGCGACAGGTCCAAGCACTTGGAAGCCCATCGCTGAAAGCTTCCGGTCGTCTCTCGGCTTACGCAGATAGCCTTTCATCACATAGATATCGTATTTGCTCCATAAGCCCAGGCGATAAGCCATCCTGTTTACGAACCCGCTCATCAAAGTCTGCTCAATCTTACCGTTGTGATCCGACTCGGCCGCAAGTTTCAGCAGATGGGGTATTGCGTTAGTGCCTAAAGCCAGAATCGCCGTTTCGGACTCTCTCTGAGCCTTCTCCACCATTTCAGACCATTCGTCAACAGGCGTGATCGGGCTTATCTCAGGCGAGCAGGTGTATCGCTCTAACCAATAGGTCAGCGGCTTGCCCTGGTACACCGGCTCACGCACACGCACGATTTCCCACGTGATTCCGCCCAGGACAGCGATGAGCACCACAGCAGTCAGCAATGTTTTCTTTCGATTTGCTGCGATCCAGCGGAGCAACGTCATGTCTTCCCCTTCATATGCGCCAGGGAAGTTTTGCCAGTGATTGCATCCACAAAAACACGAGCGCAGCTCGGGTCTACCAACTTTCCAGAAACGGTGTACTCGAAATGGAACTCCCAGTAAGTTCGCCCGATTGGTCCTCCGTCGAGCGCAACTTGAGGAGGCGCTGTTCCATTCGACCTAATTTGGGTAATCGGCTCGTCGGCGACTGGATACGGAAGTTGTCTGATACTCCTAATAAAACACCGTGCTAGATCCAGCACTTCCTGCTGACTTATCGGAGTCCCTTCCCATGACGTGTAAGCGTTAATCATTTGGAAATGAATGGGTCCTGTCAGATGGTGGCAAATCCTTCGCACCCACCATGTGGTGAGTCGGTGATGGTCTGACTGGCACTGGTTTGCCAGCAGCTTGTGCTCCAGCACTGCCCTCATCACGGATCAGCTTATTCCGACTCGTTCCTCTAAACGCCCACCAGGCAGCCAAGCTAAAGCACAGCAGTCCTGGCAGATTACCCAACCCAGTTACCCACCGCCCCAAGTAACAATGGACGGCAAAAAGGACCAACGAGAGCACGGCGAGAAACACGAAGAAAAGCCCGAAACTTCGGGTCGCCTGATTGTCTTGTGGGCGCATGTGAATACCAGCAACTTGCTGTTCGCCTTCAGTATAACCTCTGAGCAAGGTTCTTGAAAATCCATTCGCAACACCCATTCGTCCCTACCTCGAAAGGGCTGAGCGTGCCGGAAACAGGATCAGAGACCGGGTGCGCAGCGAATCGCCATCACCAGCAGGATCAGGGTTGCTTCAATTGCTGCGGCGCAGGTGGCGGGTTCGACTGTCGTCCCTTGGTATGTCTTAAATTCCTTTTGGATTGTTTTCGAACTCAAACCAGCACTTTTCTTCTGCTTCCATGAAACCGCTGATCCAGAAGAACAAATCCAGCACCGCACACGATCCTGCCCCTTTTGCCGGGTTACAAACGAGAGCTTCAAGTGTAATCGACCGGGGGCACGCCGAATGTTACTACAAAAGCGTATGACGACGCCTTGGAGGGGCACGGAGGAGCTTCCCGCATCGGTGTGCGAGGAAGCTCCTCCTGGGGATGCATTTGATTAAGATTAAGAAGGCGGAGGAGCGGACTCCCAGCCGCCGCCCAATGCCTTGTAGAGGGCGATGAGGTCCAGGACGACCTGGGTGTTGCTGCGGGCGAGCTGGACCTGGATGTCCAGTTGGGTGCGTTCGGCGTCGAGGACGGGCAGGAAATCGGCGATGCCGCCTTCGTAACGCTGGCGGGCCAGGTCGGTGGCTTCGGTGGCGGCGCGATCTGATTGGCGGAGCAGCTCGCGGCGGGCTTGTTCGCGGCCAATATCCACCAGGGCGTTTTCGGTGTCTTCGAGGGCGTTGAGGACAGTTTTTTCGTAGAGGGCAAGCTCGGCGTCGGCGCGGGCGTTGGCTGCTTTAATGCGGGCGCGGACGTGCCCGAAGTCCAGGGCTGCCCACGAGATCTTCGGGCCAAATGAATAGGAGTCAGAACCCGCGCCGCCAAATTCCCCAATGGTGTTGGCTTCCATGGCGACGTTGCCATTGAAGGTGACGCGCGGGAAGAGGTCGGCGGTTTCAACGCCGATTCGCGCGGTGGCGGCGGCGAGGTTGCGCTCGGCGACCCGGATGTCGGGCCGGCGCCGGAGCAGGTCTGCGGGATTGCCGATATTAATAAGCGTAGGTTGGGCTGGAGCCGGGCTCTGTTTCCCCAGTTCGGAGTCCAATGCCGCCGGCAACTGGCCGAGCAGGACGCTTAAGCGATGGATGGCGTGCTTAACATCCGACTCGAGGGGCGGAATCGCGGCCAGGGTCGAGGTCAACTCGGCGCGGGCGCGGGCGGCGTCCAACTCAGTGGCGCGGCCAGCGCGGAATTTGGTCTCGGTCAGATCGAGGGTTTGGCGCTGATTTTCAGCATTTTTTCGGGCGACCTCGAGATGAATTCGGGTGCCCCGCAGCTCGAAGTAGTTACGGGCGATTTCTGCCATGAGCGAGAGAAGGACGTCCTGACGATTGGCGATGGTGGCTCCCAAATCGGCGCTGCTGGCTTCGACCGAGCGGCGGACGCGGCCAAAAATATCCAATTCCCAGGTGGCATCGAAACCGGCGTTCCACAACTCGTTGTAGCGCTGGCTGGTTGTGCTGTCGTGGAGCGAATCCCGACTCTCCGCGCTTTTTGTGTAACTGGCATTGGCGTTGGCCGCGGGAAAATAATCGGCGACGGCCTGAGACCGAAGCGCGCGGGCTTCTCGCACTCGGGCGGTGGCGACGCGGACGTCGAGGTTCGAGCTGATGGCGCGCTCGATTAGAGAAGTGAGATGAGGATCGTTGAATTGTTTCCACCATTCGATTGTGATCGGTTGGACGGCAAAGTTGGTCTGGCCGCCGTTCGAGAAGGCGGCGCCGGCTGGCATGGTGGGAGGATGGTAGTTTGGGCCGACGGAGCAACCGGCGAGGAGCGTGAGGAGCGTGAAGAGCGGGGAGAGCGTGAGGAGCGGGGAGCGGGGGGAGAGAGGAGCGGGCGAGGCGTTATTTTGAACAGGAGCAAACAGAGGAAACAGAGAGACGCACTCCGTTCTCTCTGTTTCCTCCTGTTTAAATCTATTACCACTCATTTGTGAAACACTGCATTAGGCTTGCGCGGGGGCCGGGTGCGCGGACAAGGCTGTCCGCGCTCCTTTGCGGCGTTCGAGGGCGGCACGGATGACTACGTAGAACACAGGGGTGAGCACTATGCCGAAGAATGTCACACCTAACATGCCGAAAAAGACAGCAGTCCCGATGGACACTCGCATCTCGGCCCCTGCGCCGCGGGAGAACATGAGCGGGATGACACCGAAGGTGAAGGCCAGCGAAGTCATGAGGATTGGCCGCAAGCGCAGACGCGAAGCTTCGATGGCGGCTTGCATGCGGTCGCGTCCGGCGTCCTGTAGCTGCTTGGCGAATTCGACGATGAGAATGGCGTTTTTGCAGGCCAGTCCCATCAAGACCACCAAACCTATTTGAGTGAAGAGGTTGTTTTCGAGACCGCGCGCCCATACACCTAGAATGGCGAAGAGCAAACACATGGGCACAATCAGGATAATGGCCAAAGGCAGAGACCAACTTTCGTATTGTGCGGCCAGGACGAGGAACATCATCAGTGCGCACAACGGGAAAATGTAAGCGCCTGTGTGCCCGGCCAGAATTTGCAGGAGGCTTAGCTCGGTCCAATCAATTTTCATTCCCGGAGGCAGGACTTTGTCGGCCAGGTCGTTCATCAGGTGAATGGCCTGGCCGGAGCTGACTCCAGGCACTGTGGCGCCATTGATCTCGGCGGTGGGAAAGAGGTTGAAATGGCCAACCAGCACGGGGGCATTAATATCGCGCACGTTGATGATGGTGCTCATAGGCACCATCTCGCCGCGGACATTGCGTGTCCGCAGGTGCCTCAAGTTCTCGGGTTTGGCCCGGAAAGGGGCATCGGCCTGGACGGTCACGTGGTAAGGCCGGCCATAGAGGGTGAAATCGTTTACATACAGTGAGCCCAGGTACACCGAGAGCGTGTCCCAAACCTCGTCGAGCGGCACGCCCATGGCCTCGGCTTTCGCGCGGTCCACTTCGAGGCCCAACTGCGGCACACCACCGCGGAAAGTAGAAAGCGCGCGGGCGATCAGATTGGTTTGTGTCATGGCCGCGCCCATCAAATCGTAAGTAGCTTTCTGGAGTGCGGCTGAGCCGGCATTGGAAGTGTCCTCGACCTGCAGTTTGAATCCGCCCAAAGTCCCCAGACCATCCACGGGCGGCGGGCCTGCGACAGCCACATATGCCTCCTGGATGTTGGCCTCGGCGAGGCGTTTGTTCAGGTCACGAATGACTTTCTCTCCGGTGAGGCCTTCCTTCACCCGTTCGTCGAATGGCTTCAGGCGCACGAACAAACTCGATGCATTGGCCGTATTGCCCAGGGAAACAATGTTGAACCCGGCAAACTCCGAGACGGTGTCCACACCCGGGGTCTCCAGGAGTATCTTGGTCACGCGTTTGCTGACCGCTTCGGTGCGCTGAAGTGACGCGCCGTCGGGTAACTGCATGTAACAGAAGATGTTTCCTTTGTCCTGCGAGGGAATGAAGCCGGTGGGCACTTTACTGAATCCAAACCAGGTGAGCGCGAGCAGTCCGGCATAAACAAACAAACCGATTCCGCAATGGCGCAGCACGCGGCCCAGGAAACTGACATATGCGATGCGACTGGCATCGAACACCTTGTTGAAGCCGCTAAACAACCAGCCTGCGCTTGCGTGCATAATGCGAGCGAACGCGTCTCTTGGCGCGTGATGCGGCTGGAGCAGGAGCGCACTCAGAGCAGGGCTTAGCGTAAGTGAGTTGAAGGCTGAGATCAGCGTGGAAACGGCGATGGTGAGCGCGAACTGTTGGTAAAATTTTCCGGTTATCCCGCTAATGAAAGCGGTTGGGATAAATACGGCACTGAGCACCAGGGCAATGGCAATGACCGCGCCGCTGACTTCATCCATCGCTTTGTGCGTGGCCTCCACCGGGCTCAGCCCTTCGGCAATGTGGCGCTCGACGTTCTCGACCACCACAATGGCATCATCCACCACGATGCCGATTGCCAGCACCAGGCCGAAGAGCGAAAGGTTATTGAGAGAAAATCCGAATGCGGACATGGCAGCGAACGTGCCGATGAGCGAGACGGGCACGGACACCAGCGGGATGAGCGAGGCGCGCCAATTTTGCAGGAAAAGGACTACCACGAAAACGACCAGGAGAATCGCGATGGTCAGTGTGTGTATAACTGCATGGATGGATTCGCGTATGAAGGCCGAGGTATCGAAAGCAATTTTGTAATCCATTCCTTCGGGAAACTCCTTTTTGATTTCCTTCATGGCGGCGCGGATGGCGTCGGCTGTCTCGATGGCGTTTGAGCCGGGTTGCTGAAAGAGGGCGATGGCGGCAGAGGGTTGGCCATTAAGTTTGCTGATCATGCTGTAGTCATTGGCGCCCAATTCCAGCCGCGCGACGTCCTTGAGGCGTGTGATCTGGCCGCCCGTGTCGGCTTTCAGAATGATGTCGCCGAACTCGCTTTCGGTGACCAGCCGCCCTTTGGCTCGAATGGCGAACTGGAACGGATTATTGGCAGGTTGAGGTGATTGGCCGAAAAGGCCGGCGGCAACTTCGATGTTCTGCCGACGAATAGCCGCCACGACATCGCCGGCCGTCAGATTACGGGAAGAGACTTTGTTGGGGTCCAGCCACACGCGCATGCAATAATCACGCGCGCCGAAAATGGTCGAGTCCCCGACGCCCGGCAGCCGGGCGAGCGCGTCGCGCACGTGCAGGTAGGCGTAATTGCTCAGGAAAACCGCGTCGAACTTGCCGCTGGGCGAAATCAGGCTCACGAACATCGCAATGCTCGGCGAGCGTTTGCGAGTGATGACCCCCAATGCGCGCACTTCTTCGGGCAACCGCGGCAACGCGCCGTCCACGCGGTTCTGCACCAGCACCTGGGCAGTGTTCGGGTCGGTGCCGACTTTGAACGTGATGGCCAGGCGCATTCCTCCATCGCTGCTGCACTGGGCCGACATGTAGAGCATGTCTTCGACTCCGTTGATCTGCTCTTCGAGCGGCATCGCCACGGTGTTGGCGACCGTCTCCGCATTGGCGCCCGGGAAGGTGGCCTGGACGAAAATGGTCGGCGGCGTGATTTCCGGGTATTGCGCGATAGGCAGCTTGACCAGCGCAATCACCCCCACCAGCACGATGAAAAGGGACAGCACCGAGGCGAAGATCGGGCGGCGGATGAAGAAGTGGCTAAAACTCAAAGTGTTCCGTATTGCGTGTTGCGTGTTGCGTCGCAGTGCTACTGACTACTGACTACTGACTACTGACTTTGGACTTTGGACATTGGACTTTGGACTGGCCTCCGCGGTTTGGACTTCCACCGTGACTCCGGATTTCAGCATCACGAGGCCATTGACTACCACTCGGTCCTGGGGCGAGAGGCCGCTCAGCACTGCGCGCCGGGAGCCGTGCGCGCGGCCAATTTTGATCGTGCGCTCCTCGACTTTGTTTTCGCTGTTCACAACGAAAACGAATTTGTAGCCTTGGTTGGATTGGACAGCAGTGTCGGGCACCAGCAGCGTAGATTCAGGTGGGCCGGCAGGCACGCGCACGTTCGCAAACATGCCGGGCACGAGAGAATGATCGGCATTTTCGAAGACCGCCCGCATGCGGATCGTGCCGGTCTGCGGATTGACCTGGTTGTCGAAGAAATTAACCTGGCCGTGACGGCGGAAGCCGTCTTCGTTCGCCAGACCCAGCTCGCATGGCAAGCCTGCGAGGGATCTTCCGTCGGACCGGTCGGATCGGTCGGACCGGTCGGACGCACAATATCTTAGAAACGCGCCCTCCTCGACATCAAAGTAACAGTACACCGGATCAACTGAGACAATAGTAGTCAGCATCGTTGCCGAGCCGTTGTTGCCCTGGAGTTGGACCATGTTGCCGACCGTGATGAGGCGGCGGCCAATTTTTCCGGAGATCGGCGCTTTGATCTGTGTGTATTCGAGATTGATTCGAGCAGTCGTTTCGTTTGCTTTGGCGGCAGCCAGTTCCGACTCAGCGGCCCGCAATGCTTTGCTGCGGCTGTCGTACTCCTCTTCGGAAATCGCGCGCGTGCCATGAAGGGTTTCGGCGCGATTGAAGTCATTGCGGGCCAGATCGACCCGCGATTCGGCCTGTTGCCGCTGGGCCTGGGCATGTTCCAATTCGGCGCTGTACGGGCGTGGATCAATGACGAATAACAGATCGCCCGCCTTGACCTGCGCGCCATCCTGAAAGTGGATGGAGTCAATGTAGCCGGCCACGCGGGAACGCACCTCGACCATCTCGATGGCGTCAATGTGGGCCGGATACTCGTCCCAGTTGGTGACCGTAGCCGATTCGGGAAGGGCGGCGGTGACCTTTGGGCGAGGGGGAGCGACCGACTGTTGTTGCCGGGAACAGCCGCTAAGCAAAACACCAAACACCAAACTCCAAACTCCAAAGAAACACCAACCTTCAAACACCAAACTACGCCGCCCTGGTGCCCGGCTGTTTGATGTTTGGCGCTTGTCTGATCTTTGGAGCTTGGCGTTTGGTGTTTTAGGATTCATGACTCATCAATTTGGGCTTTCGGATTTGGGCTTTCGTCTTCGAATTCTGCCCTTTCAGCGCGGCAAACCCTGCGGAGAAAAACGCGATCATTTCAGAAAGGACTTTTCCGGTATCGGCCGGATCACACATGCCGCCCGTCTCCACTTCGAGCCTGCGCGGGTTGCACAGGATGAACGCCAGGGCGCCCCATACAAATTCCAGGCGCCAGTACAACTCAGCCGGCGCAACCTCGGGGAAGGCGGCCTGGAACGCTTTAAAAAACGCTGCCCGCACATCCTCGCGCTGGCTGCGCAGGATCTTCTGGGTTTGGCCATCCGGCTCGGTGACGATTCGGCCGATAAGCCTAGTCACGACTGGCCCGTTTCCATTTGAAGCAAGCTTTGGGACTTCTTCGCGCTGAGCGCTATGGGACACTCCCTCACGGTCACGGCTCTGGTCGCCGGGGCTGTTGTCCGCTGACTTTGGACTTTGGACCTTGGACTTTGGATTATCTGCTGCAAGGCGTAAGGGCGGCGCAAGCATTACTTCTAGAATCTCCTCGACCCTCAACGGCCTGCTTCGAGCGGAAGCCTGGCGCTGCCGCAATAACTCGAGTTGTTCGGCTCTGAGGGGCCCGAACCGGCGCTTGAGGACTGCTTCCATGAGCCCGTTCTTGGAACCGAAATAGTAATACACCGTGGCCAGGTTGACCCTGGCCTCCACGACAATGCGCCGCAGCGAGGCGCCCGTGAAGCCGTATTCCCCGAACGCTTTCTCTGCTGCTTCCAGGATGCGCTCGCGTCGGCTGATTTCGGTGTCTTTAGCCATTCGGAAAACAACTAAACGTACGTTAAAAACGAACGTTTGATAGTGGCCTAAAGACGTGTTTCTGTCAACGGATTTTGTAAAGGCGCTGGGCATTTCTCGCGAGGCGCTTGTAGGTCCCTTGCCCAAACTTGCCTTTCGCCTCGACAGGCAATAGTGTTGAGTGGTGAGCGCGACATTGACGGTTAATTTGGATTCCGAAGTCCTCGAATTAGCGCAGCAAGAAGCTAAGGCGCGTCACACGACTTTGCCGGAAGTAGTAACCCAGCAATTACGAGTGATGGCGCAGAATTGGCAGGACAGTCGAGCGGACAAAACGCCGCTCACGGACACATTGCGTGGCTCGATCAAACTCCCGGCCGGCTTTGATGAACGGGCCGTCGTGACTGAGGAGCTGCTGAAAAAGCACGGGGTCCAAGGATAAGATCTTCCTGGACACCGATGTGGCGCTGGACCACTTGGCCGACCGCCAGCCCTTCGCAGAATATGCTCACCGCATTTTCGCCCTGGCTGAGGTTGGTGAGATCAGAGTCTGTCTGTCCTCGCTCTCGTTTAGCAATCTCTATTACATTTTGCGCAAGCTCAAGGGACATTCCGATGCGCTGGCGCTGCTCTCCAAACTAAAGCTCCTGGTCAGTATTTCGTCGGTGGGCGAACTGGAAATCCAGTCCGCTCTGGCATCAAGTTTTAAGGATTTTGAAGATGCAATTCGGTAGCTTCCCACAGGGGATAAGCAAAAAGGCACTGGTTTGATTTCTTCCTGCATCACAAGATGCAGGTATGAAT
>PSRM01000189.1 GCA_003176045.1 Verrucomicrobiota bacterium
CCGCTCTCAGAATGTGTCAAACTCATCGCAAACCGGTAGAGCGGGCCGTAGTGCGCATCCACCAGGCGCTGGAAATCCAGCTCGGACCGCTGACGGTCTTGGTTGTAAGAGCTACGAGCGCCCACAATGGTTCCTGAAAATTCACGCTACTTTAACCTGAAATCCACCCGCTCCGCAAGCGGGGGCGGGGGCGGGGACGGCCTCGTCCCCGGTTCAACCAGGAGCGCGGACAGCCTTGTCCGCGCGAACCGACCTTGAACCTTGAACCTTGAACTTCGAACGTTGAACGTTGAAGGTTGAAGGTTGAAGGTTGAACCTTGAACTTTGAACCCTATGCGCTTACAGCCTGATGCTTGCTCACCCAACCCGGATCCAGCTCCGCCCCCAAACCTGGTCCAGTCGGCACCTTGATTTTTCCTTCCACCACCTTCAGGGGCGAAGTTGTGCACTCGAATTGCACGTTCGTTCTCAGTCCCTTGAACTCGTGATGCGGCATCGCGTTGGGCAGCGCCGACACGAAATGCATCATGTAAAGGAATCCCAACCCGCCGCCGGACATGTGCGGGGTACAGCGCTTCCCATACTCCGCCGCCATCCGCGCCACTTTCATCGAGCGAATCATCCCGCCGAAGTAATAATTGTCCGGCTGCACAATTTGGATGGCATCGTGGGCGATGAGCCAGCGAAAGCCGTGCAGGCTGTATTCCTGTTCGCCCAGCGCAATTGGCATTGAAAGACCCTCAGCCACCTGCTTCGTCTCTTCATGCCAGTCAAACATGACCGGTTCTTCGAAAAATCCGTATCGGTATTCCTCGAGCAGCTTACCCACACGGATGGCTTCCTCCACAGAATAAAAACCGTTCGCGTCCGCAAATAATGCCATGTCGGCGCCAAAAGTCTCGCGGATGAGCGGGATGATCTTCTCGGTGCGCCCGGGTGGACCGACCGCATTGATATCGGTGGTCATAAACATCAACCCGCCGATCTTGATCTTCAAGGCCCTCGCGTTGTATTCGGCGACGTCCCGCTTGATCAGCTCCAGCGATTCCTCGACAGATTTCTCCCGGTATTCGGTCGCCTGGTACACTGTCACTTCAGGATGATGAATTTCCCCAATCAATTGGCCGATGGACTTGTTGGCGATGCGGCCCAACAAATCGAGAATCGCAAACTCGATGGTCGCCAGCGGTGTGCCGAGCGAAATCCCGTTGTACCGGAAATTGAAGCCGTAGATGAACACCTTCTCAAGGAGCAAGTCCAGGTCGCGCGCGTCTTTGCCTGTGAAAAACCGTTGCAGGTTATGAATGAAGATGGGATAGAGCGCATTGAGCCCGCTATGGCCCACCGATACGCCCTCGGCGCCGTCGCGCGAACGCACCCGGCACAGAAAACTGTCCCGGTAACGCAGCAACTCCAGTGTTTCGATCATCACCGGCGCCTTGAACAGCTCTCGCTTGAGCACCGGTTGGTTGAGGATTTCATCCAGCCTGGCGTAACGTGGGTTCAGCTTTCGGGACCTTGCGCCAGGCGCGTTCGCTCCCAAACTGCACATTGGCAGCGCCGCCGCCAAACCGCTGGCTTTCAAGAATTGTCGTCGAGTAGCTTTCATAAAGACGCTTTCGATGAAGATACAGCGATTCGGCGCAGTGAGGAGAGAACTTAAAGGAAAGCCCCTGCCTCAGCCGAGTTAGCGCGTCAAATTCCGGCCCCCAGGCTATAAACGTCGTCCCGGAACTCATGTACCACCGAATCGTTCAACGAGTATTGGCCCATCACCAGCAGTGGGGGCGAATACAGATGCAGCGTGATGAGTTCTCTGCCGCTGGCCTGGAGATTGGAAATCTGGTGGACATCGAGATCCTGGGTCGCGCACATGAACCTTTCCGCAAGCGTGCGCGTCCGCGCCTCGAACACGCGCCCTTCGTCGGTCATATGAAAAATGGTCTCCGTCGCTTCGCCCGCGATGACGCGCAAGGCACAAGAGGAACCGCGATGGTCGTGAATGGGACTGCGCTGCCCGTTGCGCCAGCAAAGCAGCAAGGCATGGTAAGCGGGTCCTTCGTGCATCAGGTTGCGCCGGTATTTTTCGTCAGAGAAGCGGATGAAAGGCCGCAGATCGCGCAAATCGAGGCTCAGCCGTTTGAGCCCGTGGCTCAGGACCGCCAGGGGAATCCGTTCGCGGTATTGATCGAGCTCCGCAAACCACTGCGCCAGTGTCAATCCGGAGACTGTCGGCATGCGTCCCGGGATTGTATCCGGCTTTCGCGTTGAGCGTCAATTGCGATTGTCGCCGCGGTGCCGCTTAAGGTTTAAGATTTTACGAGCCTGGAGCGACCAGCGGTTTCTTTCAGGCGGGGCATAACAGCAGCGTGTCCATAAAGAGCTTGGCGAGGAACCCAAATCCCCTCACCTTGGCTGAGGACCAGGGTTCACTGTTCAAGGCATAGCTTCGTGCCGGGGAATATAGTGGTACCTGCGGCAGGACTAGATGAAGGAGGCTCAATGGCGGACGGCTGGAGCGTTGGTGCGCACGAAGTGGCCACCATTTGTCGACCGAACACTCATCCAGGTCCAAGTCCTGGTTCCAGCGGGGATCTGGGCGGGAAGCGGCCATGCCGGCCCGGCGGCGATGTTTGTGACGGTATCTGGATGAGAGCGAAACGGAGCCAGCAGATTATTCACTTCCTCGACTTGCGCCGGCTTAAGGCCCAGGGCCATCGCTTTCCGCAGCGAATCAACGTGAGCGTTGGTCTGGTTGAGCTGGTTTTGGGCCCTCCCCAAATAGAGAAAGAGATCAGGGTCAGTCGTTCGGCTCTTGCCGCTCATGGTTAACCACTCAATGGCCTGGGAATACTGGCCGCGATGGTAGGCATTCACGCCGAGCGCCTTCATAACGAGTGGATCTTCCGGTGGCCTCCGGGGCGTCGCGTGCGCCAACTCGTATAGGTTTCCCAGCCGGCTCAGTGCTACCGGATCGTCCGGGGCTTCGATCAGCCGGGCTTTGAGTTTTGCTATCACCTTTCGGGTAGGCGGCTGCGCGTTCAGATTCAGCATCTCCAAACATTTCCTGGCCTCATTTTGTTCGAAGGATGCCGGGTTGGTTTGTGGTACCTTTTGGAAAGCCGCTCGCGCAGCATCTTCCTCCATGAGCATGTAATGCGCCATCCCGAGGTGGAACTCACCCACGCCGGCAGAGGAACTGTTAGGCAACGGAAACTTAAGGCGGGCCAGTATGTTCAGCGCCTCTTTATAATATCCCCGCTTCATCTGGATCCAGGCACCGGTATCGTCGATGAGCGGCGACTCCCACGCGCCAGCCAGGTTTCTGGCCTTGAGCGCCAGTTCGTACGCGCGACCAAGGTTCGTTCCGCCGTTCTCAGCATACTGATAAACTACGCCGTTGAGAAAAGTCGGGTCTTTGCAATCGGTAGCGAAAAACCGGCGGTACATTTCTTCAGCGGCGGCGTATTCTTTGAGTTTCAAATAACCCGAGCCCGCTCCGGCGAGCAGTTTCTGGTCCGACGGATTCTGTTCCAGGAAGGGTTCACCAGCCTTCACCCGCAGGCGGAGTACCTCCTTACTGAAGTCGTGTCGTTTCGCTTCTCGCTTGCTCATGCCAGGCGGCAGCGTGATTGGCCATTCGTCTGGGTTTACAGTGCCACCGCCGCCCCAGCCATTCCCCGCGGAGTAACCGCTATACCCATAAAAGGGCGGATACACAACCGAACCGGGCACAACTGAACCGGGGCCTGGGCTGGGCGCCGCACGGAAAGCCATTGAACCTGGCCTCGAATCGATGGCAAAGCCAAGGTTGGCATTTGTGGTGCCCACATTCTTGATTACGACATCCACTCGATGACGGAAGCGGATGGTGTAATTGGTCGGGACAGTTCCATGCAGAATCTCTGTGTGCGAATGATCGTCTCGGTAGGCCACTACCACAGGCGTGCCGGTTGTTCCCAGGATGTCCAGTTTGTGACTGCTGGGTTGAGTGAACATGTCCTGCACAAAAGCGCGAAACCTCGCCGCCAGTGATTCTTGCTTTTGCATCCCGTGGCGAAACCAAACTGTCCAGGCGATCACAAGCAGCAGGACGAAGACAAGCAGTGCAAGCCATGCTTTCTTCACACCGTAACGAAAGCATAACCCAGCTAAGAATACAAGTTCGTTGGGGATTGAATATCCTGGATCCAACCAGGGTCACTCCTGTCTGGCCTTTGCGAATTTGCGTCTTTGCGTTAAATTCATATACTCCTGCTTATGAACGCCTATTACCCATTGCCATTTCGTCGCGACGCCACCCAGTTTCATCACATCATTGCCGCTCTATCAGCCCTGGCCTGGGCCATTTTGTGCGCCCTGCCGCAGGCTTTTGCGGCCGAGCCGCGAAAAGCCGCCTCGGTCGAGGGAATTACCGAATATCAATTCGATAATGGGTTGCGGGCACTGCTGTTTCCGGACAAGTCGCAATCCAAAGTCACCGTGAATCTCACGGTTTTGGTGGGTTCGCGCCAGGAGGGTTATGGCGAGACCGGCATGGCCCATTTGCTGGAACACATGGTATTCAAAGGCACGCCCAGGCACCCGAAGATTCCGAAGGTCTTGCAGGAGCACGGCGCGCAATTCAATGGCAGCACATCCAATGACCGGGTGAATTATTTCGAGACGCTGCCAGCCACCGATGAGAACCTGGAATTCGCGCTGGACCTGGAAGCCGACCGGCTGGTCAACAGTTACATCAAGCAGGAGGACCTGGATTCAGAGATGACCGTCGTGCGCAATGAGTTTGAGCGCAGCGAAAATTCACCCGGGGCGGTGCTGGGCGAGCGCATCGCCGCAGCCGCTTACGACTGGCATAACTATGGCAAGCCGACCATCGGCAATCGGAGCGACATCGAACGCGTGCCGGTTGAAAATCTGCGGGCGTTCTACAAAAAGTATTATCAGCCGGACAATGTGGTGCTGATTGTGGCGGGCAAGTTCGACGAACCGAAAGCGCTGGCGTTGATCCAGAAATATTTTGGTGCGATCCCGCGGCCAGAACGAAAGCTGGTGGCCACCTACACCGAGGAACCGGCGCAGGACGGGGAGCGCTCGGTGACGCTGCGGCGGGTGGGCGACGTAAGCGCCGTAGGAATTGCCTGGCACATCCCGGCCGCGTCGCACAAAGACACCGCGGCGCTGGAGGTCCTGGCGAACATTCTGCGCACGCAACCTTCGGGCCGGTTGTATAAGGCCTTGATCGAGACTAAAAAGGCTGCCTCGGTAAGCGCTTTCGCGCGGCGGGAGCACGATCCCGGACTAATGAGCGTGGACGCGGAGGTAAGCTCGCAGAGCACGCCGGAGGAAATTCGCGACATCATGCTTTCGATTGTCGAGCGCATTGGAGCGGAAGGTGTGACGGTTGAGGAAGTCAACCGCGCGCGCCAGCAAATCCTCAAACAGCGCGAGTTGGCCGCGAATGACACGGCGCAGTTCGGTGTTTCGATGAGTGAGTGGGCAGCCGAAGGCGACTGGCGCCTTTATTTTCTGCATCGGGATTATATCGAGCAGGTTACGCCTGAGGCGGTGCGGGCGGCGGCGACAGCTTATTTGCAAAGGAACAACCGGACGGTCGGGATATTCATACCCACGGAAAAGGCGCAGCGTATCGCCGTGCCTCCGACACCGGACATAGCGGCCCTGGTCGCGAATTATAAAGGACGCGAAGCCATCGCCCAGGGCGAAGCGTTCGAGGCGACGCCCGAGAACATCGAAGCGCGGGTGCAACGGACCGATTTGCCCGAAGGCATCAAAGTGACATTGCTTCCGAAGAAAACGCGCGGGCAAGAAGCGCATCTGCTGCTGACGTTGCATTACGGGAATGAGGACAATCTGAAGGGTTTTCAGTCCGCGGCGAGCTTGCTGCCGGAAATGATGCTGCGCGGCACGAAGAAGTTCAACCACCAGCAATTACGGGACGAATTGGACAAGCTGACCGCCACGTTGAGCGCAGGCGCCGGCGGCGGGGGGAGGCGCGGAGGCGGGCGCCGGGGCGGGCCGCCTGCCGAAGCCGGTCCTGGCTCGGTCAGTTTCTCGATTCAGGCAAAGAAGCAAACCTTGCCGGCAGTGATCGAGATTCTTGGCCAGGTCCTGCGCGAGCCGGCTTTGCCGGCTGAAGAATTTGACGTGCTCAAGAACGAGCGGCTGGCGTTTTTGCAGCAGATGCGTACGGAACCGGCCATGCTCGGGCCGCGCCTCTTGCAGCGCGAACTCAATACTTATCCCAGGGACGACGTTCGCTACGTAACGACCATTGATGAATCCATTGAGCGGCTCAAAGACACGAAATACGAGCAGGTGGCGCAGCTTTACCGGGAGTATCTGGGCTCGCAAGCGGGGGAGCTAACCATTGTCGGTGATTTTGATTCCGACGCCTGCCTGCCGCTGCTCAAAAAGGCATTGGCAGGATGGACCGGTTCCAAGCCCTATGCACGCATTGCCATGCCGAGCCCCAGCGACTGCAAAGCTGCCGAGCATCAAATCAAGACCCCCGATAAGGCCAATGCCACATACATGGCTGGGATGCTATTCCCGTTGCGCGATGACGATCCGGATTATCCGGCGCTGGTTATCGGAAACTACATTTTTGGCGCGGGCGCGCTCTCGTCGCGTCTGGGCGATCGCATCCGGCAGAAGGAAGGGCTGTCGTACGGAGTGAGTTCCGGACTGACTGTTTCGTCGCAGGACAAACGCGCCGGCCTGACGATCACCGCGATATGCAATCCGCAGAACATTGGTCGCGTGGAGAAGGCGGCGCGTGAAGAATTGGAGCGATTGCTGCGCGATGGCGTGACCACGGAGGAATTGGAGAAAGCGAAACAGGGGTACTTGCAGACGCGGAAAGTCGGGCGGGCCAATGATGCGGCGTTAGCCGGGATGCTCACCGGGCTGCGCCATATTGGACGCACAATGACATTCGAAGCTGACGTCGAGAAAAGCATCGGCGCGCTTACCGCCGAGCAGGTCCAGGCTGCTCTTCGCAAGTACATTGATCCCGCGAAACTGGTTGTGGTGACCGCGGGGGATTTTGAAACAAAATTAAACGAGGAGCCGAAGAGCTAACGCGAAGGCGCAATCAAGAATGAGGCAGTTTTAACCGCGGATTACGCGGATTACGCGGATAAAAGGCGTACAAGGCGCAAGGGACAACAGGGAAAAAGACAGGAAAATTGAAGACAGGAAAATATAGAAGGTGCTCATCTTCCTGCCGTAAAATTTTCCTGCCAGGTTTTGTCTTCAATTGGTACATGGCGAGGATGAGCTGTCAGCAGCGAGACGATCGAGCCGTAAACCCACTATCCCGCAGACTCAGACTTGTGCGAACCCGCCGGTGAAGGAGGAGCGCCCGGCTGCGGCTTTGCCTGCCCGCGCCAGGCGGCGCTTTCGGTAGTCCCTTGGGGTGAGGCCTTCGACCTGGCGAAACAAGCGCGCGAAGACCCGCTGATCGCTGAAGCCGCACAGGTCCGAGACCATGGACAGGGGCAGTTCGGTGGACCTGAGCAACCGGCGGGCTTCTTCCAGTTTGCGGTCGCGGATGGCCAGGGCGGGAGTCTTGCCCACCTGCGCCAGGAAATGCCGGTGAAAGGTGACCCTGGACACATGCTGCGTTTGGGTGATCACCTTGCCGACGGTGATGCCGCGCGTGGCTTCGTTTTTGATGCACTCGAGGGCCGCCGCGATGTCGCAGATCTCCGGCCGCCGCAGGCCGGTGGATTCGCGCACCACCAGGTCGGCGCAAGTCAGGCGCACGGTAGAGGCTGTCGGCGACTTGCCGGCCATCATGTGGGCTACCTGCGCCATGGCCTCCTGGCCGATGGTCTCCATCGAGAGCAGCACGCTGGTCAGAGTTGGTTGAGAGGCCAGCCCCAAGTCGGTGTCGTCGCCGCCCACCACCGCGACATCCTCCGGCACGCGCAGTTTGAGGGCGCGGCAGCAACGGATGAGATAGCCGCCACCTCCCAAATCGGGACTCAGCACGCCGACCGGTTTGGGCAGCGAGCGCAGCCAGGCGGCCAGTTCATGGGGCACAGGCGTAACTTTGGCGTCTGGATTCAAGAGCAACGACCGCTCGGCGTTGAAGACCAGGGCCGCCTGCGAGGGATTCTGCGGCTTGGCGATCTGCACAAACTGGCCCACGAAGCGCTCCCGGATGCGCGGGCCAACTTTCAGGACCAGGATGGCCAGCGAGCGCAAACCCAACTGACGTAAATGCGACACCGCCAGACGGACGAAGGTGGAGAAATCGCCGACCACTGTCACCACGCCCGGCATTTCCCGCGTCAGCCAGGTGTTGGCCATGGGCAACGGGCGGGAGAGGTGCTCACGAAATTCCAGGAGTTCGGCGTCGTCCAACATTCCCAGCGCGCCATCGGCTTGCCACTGCTCGACGGCCTGGGCGCC
>PSRM01000331.1 GCA_003176045.1 Verrucomicrobiota bacterium
ACACATGCAACTCGTTGAATTGCAGGAGGTTGCGTAACGTGAAGAACGTTTTGTTTCTAGTGAGTGCGCGGCATCCCCGCGCTTTCGTTTGCGGGAACTCAAGGCCCCGGTTTAGCTCCGCCACCCGTCGCTGCCGCCTGTGCGTTCTGCAGCCGGCCCACCAATACTTGAAATTCCTTATTTTTCGGATCGGCCTGAGCGGCTGACTGCGCTACTATCAGCGCTTCCTGACTCCGGTTTTCCGAGGTGAGCAGGTCAACACAACTGGAGACCGCCTCTGGGCTATAGGGACAGATACTGAGTGACAGCCGGTAGGCCTGTTCGGCCTGGTCGTTCAGGCCGTGCGCGGCAAACAGGTTGGCCTGTGCATCTATCAATTTCGAGTAGGCCCGGACGCAATTGTCCGAATCAGATGCAATTTGCTGCGAGAAGACCTGCCCAACAGTTTCCTTCCAATAGGCCAACGCCTGGGTCGCGGCTTCTGGAGTGAGCGCGTTCTGCCCGTCCTTCGCTTGCAACTCCATGATGGGCCCGAGCGTCGTCGCATCCGCGTAGGTGGTCCTCAGCGGAAATGATTCCTCAAGGCCGAAATGCAGATCAGGGTTTGCGTCCATAATCATCTTGAGGATGCGCTCGTTGATAAGCATCGTGGAAATCATGCCGGATACTTTAACCAACTGGCCGTCCTGCTGCGGGCCTACGATCCAACCCCCGCTAATGTCAGCTCCGCCTACCTCTTCGCCGGGATCAACCTGTTTAGGTTCGTCGGGGAATTGCTGGTCGTGCGCCAGGCGCTTTTGATAATCCGCCACGTAATCAGTAAAAGCGCTCTGGGCCTGCTCCGGCGACGGCAAAACCATCCGATCGCCATACAAGACTCTGAGGTAATCAATGTATGAGAGGTCGGCCAGCCCGTTCTGCGTGATTACGATGTGCCGCTCGCCTTCACTGGTCCCGTTGAGCAGCTCTGGAATTCCGCGGCCAGGGTCCGTGCCTCCCACATACACCATTCCGGGACGCAACGAATCGAGGATCGAGTTCCCGTAAGCCAGAAATTCCTGTGGTGGCCAGAGGTGGACCTCTTCGAGACTGTTGAACGTCGCCAAGACCGGCCCTCCGGCCAGGTGTTCGGCCCTGAGCTTTTCAAAGAGGACCTTGAGTTGCTCCCAGTCGCCGGCTTCGGCGGCTGCGAAGAAACGCTCGATGTCATCCGGCACGGCCAGGCCTCGGCTTTGCGCTATGCGATAAAACACTTCACGCTGAGCGCGAGCAAACTGGCTTGCCCTCCGGGCAACAATCTGCGGAGCCGATTCAGTTGGCCCTGGGCTGCTGGCGTCTTGCCGTATCCGCGGCAGCCACGGCCCTTCGTGCCGGGCAGCCTCCGCCGAATGGTGGGTCGAGAGAGCGGCGGATGTGGCAAGGTGGTGGTCGAAAGGTGACTTTGTTCGAGGCAGAACAATTGCCAGCACAATTACCAGGACCGCCGCAGCCGCAAGCGCCTTTTGTGTACTGGTCGTCAAAAGCGTGATCGTCGCCCCGCCCTTTGATCCCGCCAGCATGGCTGTTAAGCAAACGCGGCCTCCCAGACCCAGGGGCGCGCTCTTGACCACGTTGGCTGAAAGCGCGCTTGCGATCAGCGCTGCGGTGAGAGTAACGCCGCGTTTGGCGAACATGGTCCTCAATTTTTCCAAAGAGCGATTGACCCGCATCCGCGCGGCATCTTCGCTCGCCCCCGTCGCCGCCCCCACCTCAGCCATCGTTTTGTTCTCGAAAAACCGCAGCACCAGCGCCGAGCGGTCCGCTTCACCCAGCGCGTCCATCGCCGGCTCCAGCAGCGGAGCGATCTGTTCCCACGGCGATCTATCAGGTTCGTTTGAAAGGGATTGCATACAGGCCTCCTGCTCGCGTCGTTCGCGCCGACGCTGAGCTTTAACAGCATCGGCCGCCGCGAAGCGCGTCGTGTGATAAAGCCAGCCCGAAAGGATTGTTCCGTCCTTCAGGGTTTTCGCCTTCCGGGCGAGGGCGGTGAACACAATCTGCGCGACATCCTCCGCAAGCTGAGCGTCCCCTACCCGTCGCAGCGCCGCGGAATAGACCAGGTTCAGGTGCCGCTTCACCAGTTCGGCAAAAGCTTGCTCGGACTGACTGGCCGCATATTCCCGCACCAGCCCCATGTCATCGCTCTGCATATTCATCTAATAGACCGACACCGAAGCCGAAAGCGAACAAAGTTTTTTTACTTTGAATAGGTTTAAATAGCTTTAAAAAGCTTTGAATGGAGCGGCAGGGATTAAGATTAAGAGAAGGATTAAGATTAAGCGACCCGCCCGCTCCCCCTCTTGGGGGTCCAGAGTCGTGACAGCGTGACAATTGGCCTTTTACCGAGGTTTTTGGAGCGTTTACCCGTGACAAAACCCGTGACAGACGAGTGACGAGTCCGTGACAACGCGGGTCTGGGCCCGCCGAGGCGACGCCGGGATTGCGGTAAGGGCCTGAATAGACCACCATCTACCATCGTCCGACTATGCCACTGAAGATCATAATTAAGCCCGCCTCGCTCGATTCGAGAGCTTTCAGGTCAGCCCGAAGCTTGTCTTTCGCATGCTGTCTCTGGCTGCTGGCGTTCTGTTCAGCAGCACCGCTACTCGCCGCCGAGCCTTATTTGGCCCCTGGACACCCCGATCCCGTCGCGCTCCTGGCCCCACCGCCTGCCCCTGGCTCCACCGAAGAAATCGCTGACCTGCAGGAAGCCCGAGCTGTATTCAAAGCCCGAACCGCTGCCGAAAAAGAGCGCGCCGTGAAAGATTCGGGTCTTTCTTTTTCGCTGTTCAAGGCGGCCATCGGTCCGGTCTTCGTCCAAACCAATCTTCCGCGCACAGCCGCGCTCCTTGAACAAGTCAAAAAAGAGATCGGCGTGATTATTGACACGCCTAAAGATCACTGGAAACGCAAGCGCCCATACGAGCTGGATCCCGAGCTGTCTCTGGGCAAGCCGGAGCCCAGTTTCGGATATCCCAGCGGCCATTCGACTCGTGGAACAGTTTACTCCATGGTCCTGGCCGAACTCTTCCCGAGTAGCCGGGAGGCCATTCTCCAGGTCGGCAGGAACATTGGTTGGGACCGCGTCCTGATCGGCAAACATTTTCCAACCGACGTCCAGGCCGGGCGCGTCCTTGGCCAGGCCATCGTACATGAGTTGATGTCCAGCCCTTCCTTCCTGCGCGACCTGTCCCAGGCCAAAGCGGAAATCTCCCGCGCCGGGTCGGCCCAACTGGTTCAACCCCCGCAATCCGTCAGCACCGGGAAATTACCAACACTGTACAGGACGCCTGAAAGGATCGCGAAGTAGGGCAGGTTTTCCAGCCTGCCGGTTGCGGCGCTTTCCAGCGCCGCGACCCTGTAAGGCGAGGATTCAGGAGGCTCAAAAGCCCCCTGAACCGGCAGGCTGGAAAGCCGTCCCTACAGTGGTGGACTTTATCACTTGCTCTGGATGCTAAGGCACACCAGGAGAAAAAGATTAGAGCCTCGTTCCCTCGACTGCTACAATTGGTGATATGGCGCTTCTCATAAAAAACGGCGAGATCATCACGGCAGGCGAGCGGTACAAGGCGGACATCTGGTGCGAAAACGAAACCATCACCCGGATTGATAAGAGTATCCCGGCTTCTGCGGGCGCAGAGGTGATTGATGCAGAGGGGAAATATATCTTCCCGGGTTTCATCGATCCGCACGTCCACATCTATTTGCCGTTCATGGGGACGTTTGCCAAAGACACCCATGAAACAGCCAGCAAAGCGGCGCTGATTGGGGGCACGACTACATTCATCGAGATGATTTGTCCGGCACGAACGGATGACCCGCTGCAGGCCTTCGAGCTTTGGCTAGGCAAGGCCCAGGGGCAGAGTGCGTGCGATTTCACGTTCCACATGGGGGTCACTCGTTATGATGACAAGGCGGAAAAGGAATTCATGGAAATTGTCAAACGCGGCGTCAGCAGCTTCAAAATTTTTCTCGCTTATAAAGGCGCCCTGGGTGTCACAGACGAGGAGCTTTATCAGACGCTTCGCTTGGCGCGGAAACTTGGGGTCATCACGACGGCGCATTGCGAAAACGCCGATTTGGTCCTCAAGCTTCAGCAACAACTCCTGGCCGAAGGCAAGGTCGGCCCGGAATGGCATCACGAGAGCCGCCCGCCAATCGTCGAGGCCGAGGGCGTGCATCACCTGATGACATTCGCGAAACTGCTCGGTGCGCACGTCTATATCGTCCACACAAGTTGCGAAGAGGCATTGCGTGAGGCCATTAAAGGCAAGCTCGCCGGGGTCAATGTCTGGGTGGAAACGCTCATCCAATATCTACTGCTGGACAAAACGCATGCTGAACTCCCTGCGTTCGAAGGCGCGAAGTTCGTGATGTCTCCTCCGCTACGCGACAAGCGCAATCAGGAGGTATTCTGGAACGGCTTGCGCGATGGATTGGTGAGCACACTTGCCACCGATCATGCGCCATTCGACTTCGCCACGCAGAAGCGGATGGGAGAAAAGGATTTCACGAAAATTCCTAACGGCATCCCCTCGCTCGAAGACCGCGTGAATCTTTTCTACACGCACGGAGTCAACCGTGGCCGGATTGACCTGCACCGCTTCGTGGACGCCGCCAGCACGCAGGCCGCAAGACTGTTCGGGCTGTTCCCACGAAAGGGCGCCATCCAACCGGGCAGCGATGCCGATCTCGTGGTCTATGATCCGGCCTACCGAGGAAACCTCTCAGTAAAAACTCAGGCAATGAACGTGGATTACAATCCATTCGAGGGCATGGCCATCGAAGGCCGGCCGAGCGTGGTCACGGTCCGCGGCGAAGTCGCTGTCCGAGACGGTCGTTTCGTCGGAAAGCCTGGCCGCGGCAAATTCCTGCAGCGCGAGCCAAACCATTTCTAATCTTGTAGGGGACGACGTAAGGAGTCCCATTCTGGCTTTGGCCGCCAACCGAGGACTCCTTACGTCGTCCACTACAATCAACACTTCCAGGATTTCGCAGATGTGATAGTTTACCAGCATGGAAACAGCGGTTGCGCCTTCAAAAGCTTTCGACTTGGAAACCAGTTTGCTACAAAACTGGGTCCAGACGTGGATTAGGACTTGCACTGAGTTCAGGAGATGGGAAAGGGAGAACCGCATCCTCAAGCATCCCGCCCCGGCTATTGTGGCGGAGCACGGCAGGCTCATAAAAACTCTCATCTGGAGCGCGCGTATGCTCCAGGCCATGATGGCCGATCCTGAGCACCCGAGTCGAGAGTTCAAATCGGAAGTGGAAGGACTGCTAGGCCAGCTTGAAGCCACTTCCGAAATGATTCACAACCCGATGGCTGACGAGGAATGCGACGCACTCCTTGAGAAGTACTTCCCCGATGCACCTCGAAATTGATGAACAGCGGCTCCAAAACCAAATAGATGAGCTATCGCTCATCTCCGAACAGGCCCCTCCCGTAGTCACAAGGGTCCTTTTCTCCGAAGCCGACCAGCGCGGGCGCGCCTTCGTCAAAAAACTGGCCGAAGAGTCCGGACTGCGTGTACGCCAGGACGCCATTGGCAACATATTCGTCCGTTGGGCTGGCCGGGACGCCGGTGCGCAGCCTATCGCCACCGGTTCGCACATTGATGCTATTCCAAACGCAGGTAAATTCGACGGCGTGGTTGGCGTCCTTGGAGCTCTTGAGGCCGTCCGCGCTCTTCAGAAGGCCGGACTAAAGCCGAAACGCTCAGTCGAGATCATTATCTTCACCGCCGAAGAGCCCACGCGTTTCGGTTTTGGTTGCATCGGCAGCCGAATGTTGGCCGGCACACTCACTCCAGAAAAAGCCATTCTACTCAAAGACAGCGATGGCACAACGCTCGAAGAATGGCGCAGGAAGGTCGGCTGGAGCGACGACCTGGCCATGGTCCGATTGCCCAAAGATGGCTATGCGGCTTTCATCGAGCTTCACATTGAGCAGGGACCGCTCCTGGAGCGCGAGGGGTTGCCGATCGGAGTCGTAGAAAAGATCGCCGCGCCCAGCGTGACCCGGCTCGATTTAACAGGGGTGGGCGGCCATGCCGGAGCCATGCTCATGCCCGATCGCCACGACGCGTTGCTGGCCGGCGCCGAAATTGCGCTGGCTGTCGAGCAGGCGGCGCTGACCTCCGGCAGCCCGGACACCGTGGCCACCACTGGCATCTTTCGCATTGAGCCGGGCGCGGTCAATAGTGTGCCCTGTCTTGCGCATTTGGAAATAGACCTGCGCGATACACAATCCAGCACCCGCGACGCCGCCCTGCGCAGGATCGAGCAGGCAACGGGCGATATCTGCCGCCGGCGAGGAATTCAATTTAATCTGCAGCGCATGGCCGCCGATCCGCCCGTGGTTTGTGATCCGAAGCTGGTCAGCGCCATCGCCGATGCCTGTTCCGCCGTCGGTTTGCCGTTCAAGCGAATGATCAGCCGCGCGTATCACGATTCCTCGTTCATGTCCCAGGTTTGTCCCACGGCAATGATCTTCATTCCCTGTCGCGGCGGTGTCAGCCATCGCCCCGATGAGTATTCCTCGCCGCAGCAGATCAAGGCGGGTGTGGCGGTCCTGGCCCGAACACTCGCAGCGCTGACCAGCGAATAGCTTGCAAGAAAACCACGGATGGACACGCATGAACACGGTTGAAAGACAGGAAGATTGAAGACAAGAAAATGAAAAAGAACGGCAGGAA
>PSRM01000225.1 GCA_003176045.1 Verrucomicrobiota bacterium
GGCGACCAAAACAGGCCAAGAGGCCTAGCGAGAACTCGCCACAAGTTCATTGAAACATATTTGGTGCCGCAAAAGGGCACCGGAAGCCCGCACGCAAATCGGTGCCCGCTTCCATTCCAGGGGCGGGGACAGCCTTGTCCCCGGCTGTTGACCGGAAGTCCGTACGCAAATTGGTACCAGCTTCCAATACACACCCCCGCCACCGCCGCAATTCGCTCGCCCAGGCCTCGCCTGGGCGAGCGAGCGGTGACGCGCGGGACGTCGCACCAGCATCTCGCACTCCGTATTCGCCAGGCTGTGGACTTTGGACTTCGTGTCCGCCGAAGCTTTAGCAAACGAGGATGGACTTTGGATTTCCCGCTCTCACCCAATCGACGAGGGAGCAACAGCCGACAGCAACCCCGACCAATCCACAGCAGTTCAGCAAGCTCAGCAACCCACCCCCCCTACGTTCCTAATCTTAATCTTTCTCTTAATCTTAATCCCAACCATATATCGACATTCCGCGCTCCGCATTGCCGACTTTGGTCTTTGAACTTTGAACTTTGAACCTGGGACCTTGGACTTTGGACTTTGGCCTTGGACTTTGGACCGGCCTCTGGACTGCCTTTGACCAGCCAACCACGGCCTTCGACGGACGCCGAAATCGTTAAAATGGCCCAAAAGGCAGCTTTGTCCCATGTACCCCGCCCCCCCTCCGATTTTGGCCAAAAAGGCCGGTCGCCTATCGGAATCGGAGCGGGGTTGATTCTGTTGCGAGGCTCAAACACACTCGCAGCGGTTACTCATGCGCAATGAGCAAAAAATCGAGCGTCCGGCGCGCGTCAATGTCCTCGGTGTTGGCGTAAGCGCCATTAATTTGGACTCGGCGGTGAGGCTTATTGCGGAGGCGCTGGCGCAGAAGAGAAAGGGTTATGTCTGTGTTACGGGTGTGCATGGGGTGAGTGAGGCACAGGAGGACCCGGCTTTTCGCGAGATTCTGAATCACGCATTTTTGAACACGCCCGATGGTATGCCGATGGTTTGGATGGGCCGCGCGCAGGGTTTCGGGCAGATGGCGCGGGTTTACGGGCCAGACTTGATGCTCCGGGTGTGCGAATTGAGCTGTGAGAAAGGGTACTCGCATTTTTTTTATGGAGGCGGACAGGGCGTGGCTGAGGAATTGAAGAACCGGCTGCAGCAGCGGTTTCCTGGTTTGAAAGTTGTGGGGACTTACACTCCGCCTTTCCGGCCTCTCACCGCGGACGAGGAGGACGCGTTGACGCGCCACCTTCTGGAGTGCAAGCCCGATATATTTTGGGTCGGTCTGAGCACACCTAAACAGGAAAAGTTTATGGCGAGCCACATTGATAAACTGACGGCCACTCTTTTTTTTGGAGTGGGCGCGGCATTCGATTTTCACGCCGGACGCCTGCGCCAGGCGCCGCGCTGGATGCAGCGCGCGGGGCTGGAATGGCTATTTCGGCTGTGCTGTGAACCGCGCCGACTGTGGAAGCGATATTTGAAAAATAATCCGCTGTTTGTTTTCCGGGCGGTGGGACAGTTGGCGGGATTAAGAAAATATTCTCTGGACCAATGAGCAGATTGAAAGGTGAATTAGCCTCGGTGTGGATACGACAGAATCGCAGCTGCGGAAAATCCACGTTATGGCAATTCGAAAACGAAAGCGGCGGAATACGCCGCACTCCAAACGCTTCGCGACTTTCAAACGCGTCGTGTCTCGCGAAGCGTTTGGAGTGCGCGGCATTCCCGCGCTTTCGTTTGGACTGACGCTACATGGATGCCCCTTCTGAGCAGAGAAAGGCGCTGCGGGAGAAACCTATTGAGAGCTCCTAAAGGGCAGGCGTGCATTATAAAGTTTGATCTCTTGTTCGAGTTCCTTTAGGAGCATGGCATTGTTCTGCACTTTCGCCAATTCGTTCGCCCTTTGCGCGCTGGCAATGGCCTCAACAAACTGTTCCGTTTCCGCATAAGCTGCGGCGAGGGTCCTGAGGATAGCCGGGTCGCGGCCGCCCGTGAGTTGCTCGGCATGTCGGGCCAGGTCGAGGGCTTTGGCGCCATTGCGAAAAGAGGCTTCGGCAGCGGTGGCGAGGAGCCAGGCGAGGTTGTTGCAGGCCGGGGCATAATTCGGCTCCAGGTCGAGCGCGCGCTGATATTCAAGCAGGGCATCGCTAAGCTGCCCCCTTTTGGCAAGAGCACGTCCGAGCGCGTTATGAGCGGGAGCAAAACCAGGCTCCAGTTTCACGGCTTCTCGAAAGTGAGTGATGGCTTCCTCGAGTTGCGCGGCTCCGAAGTTTCCAGGCGAAGCTTCCGCGCTCCTGGCCAAAGCGTAAGCCAAAGCGAACTGAGCGTGAGCCGACTCGGGCTCAATTTGGACGGCGATTCGGAAATGTTCCAGCGCTTCATCCATTTTTCCCATGTCCATTAACGCATAGCCAAGATTGTTGTGGACCATCGGCAATTTTGGCTCGATTTCGAGCGCCCTTCGGAATTCGGCGATGCCTTCATCCTTTCGCCCGGTACGGAACAGGATTTCACCGAGATTGAAGTGTAACTCCGCGTTGCCGGGCTCCATCTGCACAGCCTGATATGAGTGTTCCAACGCCTGATCCATCTGGCCTTTGGCAAGGAGGGCGTGGGCGAGGTTGTTGTGAATCTCCCCGCGTGGCTGACTCTGAAGCGCTGTTTCAAACTCCGCGATTGCTTCGTCCACACTTTTTTCGTCCAGCAAAACGTGCCCGAGGTTGTTGTGAGCCATCGAGCTATTTGGATTCGCAGCAATCGTCGCCCGCCAGAAGGTTTCGATGTCCCGGTAGTAACCACACTGACGGAAGGTTAAAATGGCGAGTAGCACCACAACAGCACTCACGGCGACCGTTTGGACTTTGAACTTTGAACTTTGAACTTTGAACTTCTTGTCCGCCGAGGCTCTAGCGGAGGAGGATGAACTCGACACTGCAACCACTGAAGCAAACAGCACAATGGGTCCAATAATTGCAAAATATTGCCAGTGATCAGCCACCAGCGAGTAGCGCATGAAATAGATGTTCAGAAAGCCCAAAACTGGTCCGAGCATCAGGACGAAGTAAACCAGGCCAAATAAAAGTGCCCCTGATGCAAGTGAGTAGTATCCGCTACGAAGAGTGCTTTCCATAAACCGCGTTCGGGTTGAACAGGCCCCCTCACCCCGGCCCTCTCCCCCCCCAAGGGGGAGAGGGGGCATCGCACGCCGCGTGTTTGCGATATAGCGTTCCGTTTCCGAGCGCGTGCGAAGACGCAAAAGAACGCTCGTAACACGCCAAAACATTGCGACCAGTCCCAGCGCAAAAGCCAGTCCTGCCGGTGCCCACGACATCGCATGCTGCGGTAAAATTTCCCATCGCGGATATACCGGGCTCAGATGCATCGGCCAAATGGCTTTGCTCAAATAAAACCAGAACGCCCATCCAGCTCCCGCCAGGCGCCCCAGGAAGCTGTCCGTCCGCACCACATCGCTCCCGATCGCCCGATGACTCTGGAACCAGAACGAAACGAGACCGATGGCCAGCGATAGGGCGAAGAATGGAGCCAGCCGTCGCGCGAGAAACGTGAAGCGTAAAACGTGCTTCGTGTTGCGTGTTGCGGGTTGCGTCTCGGGTGATGCGTGTTGCGGGTTGCGTGTTGCGCCCTCGATCTGTCTCGTAATCCTGTAGTCCTGTGGTCCTGTGGTCATGTTTAACCACCACTCGCACAGTAACAGCACGAACGGCAGCGGTGCTACGGAAGTCTTGCTCAAAAGAGCCAGCAAAAATGCTCCCAGTGAAAGCAAGTAACAAACGGTGCCTGAATTCCCTGAACCCTGAACCCTGAACACCTCTCCCAACCTTGAACCTTGAACTTTGAACTTTGAACCTTGAACTTCTGAGGTTCGGCTTTTGACATACCACAACACACATAAAAGGACGAACACCATCGCCAGGGTGTTTTTGCGCTCGGTGATCCAGGCCACGGACTGCACATTCACCGGATGAACTGCGAAGATGGCGGCGGCAAACCACGCGCCCGGCACACGCACCTGCGCCAGCACGCGCCACAGCAGGACTGAACTGGCGGCGTGCAAAAGCACGTTCGCTAAATGGTAGCCGAGGGGATTCATTCCCCAGAGCCGCCACTCCAGCCAAAGGCTCGTCGAGGTGAGCGGAAAGTAATCCGGCGCCTGGGTCGTGAACCAAAAACGATACAGGCCATCCGGCTTGTGGATCAGAGGGTTCTTATAGAGGAAGCCGTCGTCGTCCCATATAAACCCCGCGTGCCAGACCGGCAGATAAGCGATCAGCGTCCCAATTATCAGCACGAAGCCCAGCAGCCAAACATTTCTTCGCTCAGTCTCCAGGAAAAACTGGAGACTCCCCGTTCCTGGCGCTGTATGGATATCGTGCCTGGGGGAGAGATCAGTCGCCATCTGGTTCAGCAGCGAAACAGATTGAGGCAGTACGCCCTGTGAGTCAATCATGGCTTGGTCCGGTGTTTCGCGCAGTGTCGCCGACCGCGAGCCCGGAGTGTAGGGCAGGCTTTCCAGCCTGCCGGTTCAGGGGGCTTTCTAGCCCCTGAAGCTTTCGACCCCAAAGGACGCGGCGCTGAAAAGCGCCGCGAACCGGCAGGCTGGAAAGCCTGCCCTACTTCGTTTTTCGAATATCACTCAATTTCAATGCCGCCCAGGGTTTCTGCGCCTCGCCCCGACACCGCTGGTCACTTCCACATTGACACCGCACCTTTGTTCCCGCTAAATGGGTATTTTGCAGCGTCCATGATTAAGTCTGAGTTATACGTCTCCGCTCACTCGGGTCGCGGGTTTCCACAGAGTTCCAGAATCTTTTTTCTTACAACCTTTCTTTTTGGCAGCCCCTTTACACTTCTCCTCGCGCAAGGATCAGCAGGATCATCGTCTCTTTCCGGACCGGCTAAAGCCGGGACTACAAACAGGATCGTGGCCGCTTACGACGGCGGCAAGATCACCGCTGCCGAGTTGGCTGAACATCAGGACGAGGCATTTTTCGTAGCGGACGCCGAGCAGAACGCTCCAACCGACCACATAGCCACCAGCGATGAAAAGCTCGCCCGGCACCTGGCCGCGATGCGGCTATTAACACGCATCGCAGGTGAGCGCGGGTTGACCAAAGCGCCGGATTGGGCCTTGCAAACCAAGCTCATCGAGCAGCGTGTGCTTTCCCAGGCGCTGCACGAAGATGTTCGCCACCAGGTGTTTGTGAGCGACAAGGAATTCAACGATCAATGGGCCACAAACCGCTATTTTATACTGGGTGTTGACACCATCGAAGCGCGCCGGATTGGCATCAGCCAGGCCAAGCATGGCGACAAAGCCCTCGATCGCGCAAAGGAAGCGCTGGCGCAAATCCGGGCGGGTCAGAAATTCGAGGCCGTCGCCAAAAAATACTCCGACCTGGATCCGAAGACCGCCCAGATAGACACCTACCTCGCCAACTTTTGGGGCAAACAATCGGGCCTGGCTCTGGCCCAGCTAGGGGAAGGCAAGGTGAGCGAACCGATCGCTACAAAGGACGGATACGAATTGGTTCGGGTGGAACATCTGGCTATGCATCGCAATCCCGGTGATGAAGAGGCCAGGAACAATCTCAAAGCCAAAGTGACCGAACTGGCCATCGCTGACCACATCGCCGAACTCACTAAAGCCGCCGCGGATTCCTTTCCGCTGGCCAAAACTACAGAGCCGTCTCGCCCGGCGGGATCAGGGAGCGTCCGGCCAGCAAACTCCAGCCCACCAACTTCTTCCGCGCAAACAGTGTCTTCCACGAATCCCGTCCTGCTCACCTGTGGCCTCTTCACGCTGAACCATCAGGAAGTTCACAGCCTGGCCGTGGCCCGCGCGGTGGCCACCATGCCGGATGATCAAATGTTAGAGATCATTTTGCAGGAGGATGGCTATCCCATCCAGATGGGAGAATTGGCGCGGAACATGGGCTTTGCGCAGCGGCCTCTGGTTCAGAAGGCGCTTCGTTACCAGTTGGATAAGGAACTGGCCGAGAAAGCCAAAGCGCTAATCCTGCCGGAGTTCGCGGCGACTATGAGCTTTGACGAAGGCCGAGTTCGGGAGACTTATGACACCAAGTTCACCGCCAGCTTCGAGCCGCTGCTTGAATATGATTTCCTCCTCGTCTCACCTGGCGTTTCGGCAACGGCCTCGGGCGAGGAGCGGGCCGGCGCCATCAGCAACGCCCAGGCGCGCGCCCAGAGCATCATCCAGCGCATCCACGACGGCGCAAGCTTCGATAGCATTACCCATGAAACCGGCCTTCAACTCATGGCCGGCCAAAGCCGAGTGGTGGGCGAAAGCTCCGCCTTGTTCCCGCTGGTGGCAGGACTGAAAGCCGGCGACGTCGTCAGTCAACCGTATGAAGACTTCGGCGGCGCCGGCGTCATTCGCGTCAAAAAATACGAGCCCCGCCGCAAGATGCCTTTTGATATCGCACGCAACTATATCCTGGTGGATTTCCGCAACGAAGCCCTCACCGAACTGCGTCGCAACTTCGAGCCTTTCCTCCTGGAGAAATACCATTTCGTCTTCGGAGCAGGAGCTTCAACTCCCCCCCGCGCTGCGACAGAAGGCGCTGCCAGGCAGCATTAATCCGGTCTTCTGGCATGGATTCAACTCGTCCTGGTATGCCATTAGGTGTGGCGTGGTACCGGCCCGAGCAGTGGGATTTGCTCAAGGCCTTGGCAGCCGACCCCGAGAGCCTGGAGCACACTTATAGCGAATGGCATAAAGCGGTCACCAAGACCTTGAATAAGCTAATCCAGGAAGGGTTTGACGCCCGGAAGGTAGATGTTGACGTCCTAGAGTTGGCAGCATGGTGCGAGCGCGAAAAGGTGCCGCTGGACGGTAAAGCCAGGGCGACGTTCGCTGCCAGGCAATTGATCAAATAAAGGATCTGACAGAAAGATTTTTGGACAGAAAAATTTTTCTGTCTTTTAAGTTTTCTGTCAGTTCCGCTTTTTCTTTGCGCCTTTGCTTCATCGCGACTTTCTGTCCGGCGTAGCTTTAGCGATGGCGTATGCGTTGAATTCCCGGAATTAAAATCCTTGACTTCTAGGCAGAGTTTCAGGCAGAATCGCACTCAGAAACCCGGTATTGAACGCATGGTCTGCGTTTTCACAAAAGTTGGCTCGAGCACGACTCTTGCAGTTGTGCCATTCTACTCACCCCAGGCAATAGTATGACTACTCACGTCTTATCCTGCTTCCGAAAAAGTTTGGTGTTCCCGCTCTCCGCCTTTGTGCTGCTCACGTTTAATTATTCCATCCTCGCCGTCCCTGGGATCTCTCTGATCTGCGGCACAAACAAGACCGTCGAGTGCGGCAGTGCCTGGTCGTTCAACCAGCCCACCGTTTCTGACACCTGCTGTCCGACCAACGTCACCGTTACCGTCCTGAGCACAGTGACCAACGGCGGCCCCTGTTCGCAAACCATCACGCGCACCTGGCAGGCCACTGATTGCTGCAGCAACTTCGCCATGTGCAGTCAGACTGTCACTGTTCACGACACCACGCCGCCGGTCCTGACCTGCGCCAGCAATAAGACCGTCGTGTGCGGCAGCGCGTGGACGTTCGATTCGCCCGCTGCCGTCGATGCCTGCTGCGGCAGCAACGTCACAATTACCGTCATTGGCAGCACCACTAACTCCACTGGCTGCTGTGCCAGCGTCAGTACTCGCACCTGGCAGGCAATGGATTGCTGCAGCAACTTCGCCTTTTGCAGCCAGTCGGTCACGAGCCAGCCGCCAACTGTAACGGTCTCGCTGCCGGTCGGCAAGACCCTCATCGGCGACCCTTTCATCCAGTCGAATAACGCTGCCAACGTGATCTTCCCCAATCCTGATCCCACGCAGGATTACACTGGCCCGCGCGACGGTGATGAACTCTACCTCTACCGATGCGGCTCTAATGGTTTTGTCGTAGTCGTGTTCGATTCCGTGACGACCGATACCACAACTGGATTTACCGATGTTAATGCCAACCCGGTGCCCGCGCCGATATTGTCACCCGGCTGCGGGGTTATCTATCAGAACTTCCAAACGCACCCTGAGACGGCCTCGTTCACCGGCTGCCCGGGCCAGGGCCCCGCCTGCCTCTGTGGCTGCAACCAGTGGTCATTTTTGGCCCCCCAAACCGCCAATGCTGTTAACAGCTACCAGGACGTAACCGGTTTCCCCCCGGTCAACGGGTCGGCCGTTTCGTTTAATTCTCCAACCGGAAGCGTCTTCCACGCCGACACCGTTTTTACGAACGGTGTCTGGGTTCCAAGCGTGCCCACGCTCGCTGCCGGCCACGCCGCCTTCTTTTACGTCCCTTGCGGTTTCGCTGTCACCTGCGCCTCCAACAAAACCGTCCAATGCGGCAGCGCATGGACCTTCGACCCGCCCAGCGATGGCTGCACCAATTTCATGATCACCCCGCTCAGCACGATTACCAACGGCATCTGCCCGCAGTTCATCACCCGCACCTGGCTGGTGACCGACTCTTGCGGCAACAGCAACACCTGCGCTCAGACTGTTACCGTGCAGGACACCACACCGCCCGTCATCACCTGCGCCAGCAATAAGACTGTGGTGTGCGGCAACGCGTGGACCTTTGATCCGCCCATCGCTTTCGATGCCTGCTGCGGCTCCAATGTCACGATCACCGTGCTGAGCACCATCACCAACGGCACTTTCTGTTCGCAAACCCTCACCCGCACCTGGCAGGCCACCGATTGCTGCAGCAACTCCGCCACTTGCAGCCAGACCGTCACCGTGCAGGACACCACGCCGCCGGTCATCACTTGCGCCAGCAACAAGACGGTGGTGTGCGGCAACCCATGGACCTTCGATCCGCCCGCGGCATTCGACACTTGTTGCGGCACCAACGTCACCATCACGATCCTGAGCACCATCACCAACGGCGTCCCATGCGCGCAGGCCATCACGCGCACCTGGCAGGCCACCGATTGCTGCAGCAACTCCGCCCCGTGCAGTCAGACTGTCACTGTGACGGGCGGCGCGACTGTTGACCTGGCGTTGACTATGTCGTTAAGCCCGCCCAGTTCCGTCTCGGTGGATGATAACCTGGTGATCACGCTCACGGCGAGCAACAAGGGGCCCGCCACCGCCTCGGGCGTGGTGCTCAGTAACTGGCTCCCTGCCAATATTTACTTCCGCTCGGCTGACAGCGACGAAGGCGTTTGTTCCATGACCAACGGGATCGTGACCTGCGCCCTCACCAACATGCCGCCTGGCGCTTCGGATGTGATAACTATCATCGTGCAACCGCTGGTGCCTGGCCCGCTCACAAACTCCGCCGCCATCACCTCGGGCCAAACCGACGCCAACCCCGCCGACAACTTCGCGACGGTCATGACCAGCGCCGCTCAGCGTTACCTGGTTATCGTGGACCCGACTAACAACGGCTCCGTCAACCCCCCCGGCCCGCTCACATTGGATGCCGGGACCGACCAGTCCTTTGTCGCCACGCCCGATCCCGGCTATACGGTTGATAAGTGGCTGCTGACCAGCTTTGCCGGGCCAAAACCCGACACGGCGGTCGTGGCCACAGGCACCAATTCTTTTACGGTCACCAATATTCAATCCACCGAAGTGCTTGCTGTGCTATTCCGGCCAATGGGCGACCCTCCCTCCGTCGTTTCCAATCCGGTGTCGCAAACCGTCAATCTGGGAACTGATGTAACCTTCACCGTCCAGGCCGCCGGTCTGCCGCCCCTCAGCTACCAATGGCTCTTTAACGGCGAGCCAATTGATAGCGCCACCAATACGTTCCTGTTCCTCCCTGGGACTTCGCCCAGTCAATCCGGCGATTATGAAGTGCTGGTCACTAACATCGTTTCTTCCGAGATCAGCGACTACGCCACTCTCACAGTCCGGGACCTGAACACAGTGCTCGTTTCCTCGGGACCAAACGGCTCGGTAAGTCCCCAAGGCACTCTTCAGTCTTACTCCGGCGATTCTCTGGCGCTAACGGCTTTCCCATTTTTGAACTTTGACGTTGACCAATGGTTCGTGGACGGCGTGTCTGCACAATCGGGTGGCACCCAGTTCTCCCTCGACGATATCGAGACCAACCATACTGTCTCAGTCACGTTCAGAGCTGTGCTTCCCTGCCTGGGCCTGGCCGTCAGTTTTGTGGACCTGTCTCAGGGCTCCGCTGGATTGGTCGGTCCAGACTCACTTGCGGGCGTCCGGCCGCAGACCGGCTGGCTCAACGCCAATGGGAATAACGGGTCTCTGCTGCTCAGCAATGGGATCTCCATCGCCTGGCAGGCCGACCAGACCGGTTCCCTGCCCATTGTGCCCGCTACGGCTGATTTCTCTTTGATGCACGACTATCTCGACAGCACCAACGGCCACTCCACGACCATTCAGATTCAGGGCGTGCCATACGCCTCTTATAGTGTTCTCGTCTATTGCGACGGTAATAATGGTCCGCCTCTCTCCCAGGTGCGCGTCGGCCGATACACCCTTAACGGCTCGCGCACGAGGTTCGCCAAGGACGATCCGACTGTCACCTTCCACGGTATTTATGGTGACGGCTCATCCGTCATCGGTGGTCTTGGCGCTCATGCCGGTAATTACGTTGTCTTTACCAATGTCACAGGGGCAAGCGTCACCATCACCGCCACCGGCAACTACTCCAGCGGCGGCACCCTGTCGGCGCCCGTCAACGCCATCCAGATCGTTCCGGATTCGCCGCCAAACCAGGCCTCGATCCAGTTCAGCGGTATCTCCGTTGCGCAATCCAACGTGAACCTGACCATCAACGCCTCGCCCGGCACTTCGGTGATGGTGCAGAAGTCGTACGATATCACCAACTGGGTGACTTTGGTGGTCCTGGACAACCCGAACGGCCAGGTCCTGTTCTCGGAGCCATTCACGAATCTCCCTTCCGTCTTTTATCGCGCCAGCATCGTCGTTCCCGATCTCCAGGATGGCCCCGTGTCTTTCGTGGGCTTCTCTGCTGCGGACACCAACGGCTACGGCGGCCTTACCATCTACTCGAACCTCCAATCGCTGGCCTTCTCGTTGGCCGCCTCCAACGCGGTCATGGGCAGCATTGACACCGGCGTCATCCAGGCCTCCTCCTGGCGCTACCTGGCCCCGACCTTTGGTTGCGCCGGGCAATTGGATTTCTCCGGCTCAAGCGGCAACCTCAGCGTCGTCGGCACCGTGTCCTTCGACTCGATCGCCGATGGGATTTTCGAGGTGATCAGCAACGGTATCGTGGAGGCTGTTTTCGTGTCCACCAAGGTTAAATTGGATGTGGACACCGATCGCGATGGCAAAGTGGACCCCGTCAAGGATCAGAAGGGCAAGGCAACGTGGACCAAGACCCGCGGCGCCATCTTCAACGTCAATCATAACCGCGACAGCAATAACTTTACGCCCGATGGCAAGACGCGCCTGCCCGACGCCATCTGGTGGGAGGACAACGGCGACCCACACGAAGTCCTGGATGCCACGAGCGGCAAAGCAGTTATCGAAAACGACAAGGACGCCCAGGACCTGGCCCCGCTGGTTATCCGGCATATCCCCGCCCTGCAATTCGGCGCCAAGGCCTTTTTGTCGGTTGCGGCTGCGGATCAGCAGGCCATTCAAGCGGTTCATATTTACAAGAAAATTGCCGCGGGCGAAGAGGCCATCTGGGGATCCCTGGGCGATCGAGTTGGGGGCGCCAAGGAACCCTTGGAAAAGGAGGTTACGGCTTATGTGGACCCCGCCAAGGATGTTGAGTTCGGCATCGAGGGCCTGTTCTATCGCAACGTCGCCGGCACAGCCGATGCCAAGAACGCATTTGCCGGCGAGTTTGACATCACTTTGGAAGTCAAGGTTGGCGCCCGCAGCCTTGGGAAAGATAAGGTCCATATCAAAGTCGCCCCGTGGATGTTGCTGCCCAACACCAGTCCGTCCATCGAGGTCTGGGCGCTTGACCCGGGCATTGATGGAGATGCCAAACCCATGACCGATGTCCTCGCCAAATCCGGCCAACTCAAACGGGGCGCCGAGCCAGGCGGCAGCCAGTGGTTCCAGGACCATGTCGAAATCGGCTACACCGAACGGCCTCGAACTGAGAAAAGGCAGATCCATTCTGCGTTCCGCCTGCCTTACGGCAAGCAACCGACCTGGCCCAGAGACAGGCTCCTGAGCGGCGCCACCGGCATTTTCCAACTCGGAAAAAGCCTCGGTGGCGATAGCGGAGATTTCGGCGGCAATCTCGAACTGCTTCCCCCAGGTAATAACCTGGGCAGCATTATTCACGGCGACACCATGAAGGCCAAGCTCTTGAACTTCCTTGTGGATCAACAGGTCCAACCCGCGGTCGAGCTTCCTAGTGCCTGGCTGGCCGTCGGGCATGTCGATGAGATGATTACCTTCAGCGACAACGCTAATGAAGTCATCATTGCCGACCCGGTCGGTGCCTATAATCTCCTCAAGGCCATCGCGGTAGGTGACCGGGGCAAATCCGTCTTTTTCGATCTTGGTGGGGATCTGCCCGTCAGCGCCGCCGCCTCCGACGATGCCAAGGACACAGACCGGCTCGAAACCGGAGTGGATTACAGCGGCGCTAATTGGAACTACGTCCGCATCTACGAGGATAGCGGTTCCAAAGCCGCTGGCCAGGTTGGCCTCATCAAAACTCTCGGTAATGGCTTCATCGAGGTGAGCAAAGTCTGGGACACCCGACCGCTCACTCCCAGGATTGTAACCACTCCGGCTCCCAGCAAGGCGACCTGGTATCGGAACCCGAAGAAAGGCGACAAATACGTCCTGGTCGAAGACACCCAGTTCTGGATCGGCAAAGCCGGTGTTCCTCCGCGACCTGTCGGCACTCCGGCGTTCGTCACTGTGGCCGAGGTTCTGGCGGACAAAGACCTGGATACAGTCAACAACACCCAGGTCAAAAACGTGCTCGATTCCATTAAGACCACCCTCAACAACGCCGCCAAACCGGCCGTGCTTACCTACAAGAACGTGCCCGTCATTTACCTGGGTTATATCGACAATCCGCCCGCCTTCACTTTCCTGACCGGCCGCAAATCCATGGCTTTTAACCCTGGCATGGCCAACGCCCAGCCCGTCAACGCCAAAATGTACATGGCCCAGCAATTTGGCCCGCGCAACGCCGCTGGGGAGGACATCTTCCAAAAAGCCGCCCTCGCCGCCGTCGCCAATTCCACCTTCGCCGATGATTGGCTCCTGTACCATCGACTCGAAGGCGAAGTCCATTGCGGCACCGCCACCCGCCGCAAACCCTTCACTTTCAACTGGTGGGAACATCAGCCGTGACCTGAGGGGAAACTGCGCTCTGCGACATCGCGCCACGAACGAGCGGCGGGTAGACCAGGCAGCGAGGCTCGAAAGTGAGGAGTTCGTTTAGCTGCGCGGTTTTGGTTTTTGCTGTCGGCGCCTTCGATTACGCCCTCAAATCCGAAACCGGCCCCTTCGGCGAAATCGTCTCCCACGGCTTCAACGGCCCAAACCTCGCCTCGACAACCATTGGCTCCTGGACCGAATCCATCCTTCGCGACACTGCCCTCCGCCCCTATTCGTTCACATCTCCCGCCGGTAGCTTCACCTATACCTTCAACGGCGGTGGCCGCCAGCCCGCCACCCTCGCCGGGCCAGGCACCACCACCACGTTCAGCTACAACGCATCAGGCTGGCCGAGAAATATCGCCGTGAATCTGCCGGGCCAGCATCTGGTAGATGACCATACCTACAGCTATTTGGCCAACGGTTGGATTAGCCAAATTCAGCGCATCAACCACGTTACCGCCAAATACACCCATGACTCCATCGGCCAACTCACCACAGCGCAGGCGCTCGAGCCTGATGGCGTTACAGTACGCAAAAACGAAAACCTTGGCTTCACCTACGACCCCGCCCACAACCTCTTCGCGCGCACCAACAACGCTCAGGTCCAGTTCTTCAACTGTGATGCCCTCGATCAGCTAGCCTCCATCACCCGCTCCGGCCCCATGACCGTCCTGGGCAGCTTCACCGGGAGCAACATCGTCAGCATGGGCGTCAACGGCACAAACGCTGAAGTCTATTCAGACGGCACGTTCGCTTCAGCGACTGGTCTGATTGTGCATGATGGAAATAACTTGTTCGTGACGGCCGGCACCAACAATGCCGGCGAACTCGCCCTTTCCACTGCTACCAGCTCCCATCTCCTATCTTCCAACTCCTTCTCGTTCGACTTGAATGGACACATTCTGAGCGACGGCCAACGCTCCTTCGAATGGGACGACGCCGATCGGTTGACCGCCGTTTCCGCGCTCCACCGCTGGCGCACCGAATTCGCCTACGACGCCTTCTCCCGCCGCCGCATCGTCCGCGAATATTCCTGGAACCTGAATCACTCAGGTCTGGATTCTGAGCCGAGCTGCGCTTCAAGATCCATCGAGGAATGAATGACGCGGTAAACACGGATGCCATCTTCCTGTGGAAGATAAAATATCAACCACCTGCGGAAGCCGGGAACAGGCCACGAACGAAGGCCTCGCTGCCGAAAGTGCCGAATCCTGCCCAAATATGGAAACTGTTCGAGCTGGTTCAATGCGTGCTCGACAGCATCTACGAACCGTAATGCAACTTCCGGCCCAGCTTCGCGGTTAAGGTAGAGAGTGTGGGTGGCCAGGTCGAGGATCGCGTCTGAGCTGCGCTCGATCACTTGGCCAGGCCGGTTTTTGCCAGGCGCCGTAAGGCCTTCCAATCCCGTGAAGTAAACCTCTTAAAGCCGGATTGCTCGGCCTCATCCATCAGACCTTGCAATTTCTCAGGCTCACTGGTTCTGCCCTCTTTCATCTGACGCACTGCCTCGCGCACCACCTCGCTATCGGATTGGTACCTGCCGTGTTTGACCTGGTCTTTCACCCATCCAGCCAGCTCGCCAAGGGAAATATTCATACACTGGTTAAGTATGCTCGCGAAGTTTGGCCTGTCAATGCTGGCGGCCAGTTGCAGCAAGAGCGGACAGGCTTATGTTATGAACAAGGAGTTCATTATGAAAAAGAAAGCCAAGAAAACAGTCCGCTCCATGCAGCAACCAAAGCCGTTCACTCCCGGACTTACCAAATCCGAAGTCCGCCAGCACGCCTGCGCGATGTTTCGAGACAAATTGCCAGCTCACCCTCTAACACTTAACGATTGGGTTCTCGCAGAAAAAGATCTCGTAGGTGATATGGAAGCCGAGGAACTGGCAAAGTAGCAGGTTTTAGTCCGGACTTAAAGTCCAGCTCGGGTCCGGGTCATAGGCTTTCAGGTGGGAGGCGAGGCGGGAGGTTTTTGGGCCGAGGTCTTTCTGATAGACGCGGCCCTGCTGGTTCACAATGAAAGTCATGATCCCCGAGGAGCCGTAATCGGCCGGCCAGGCCACCATGGCGAAGCCGCCGATCATTCTGCCGTTGATGACATAATTGTATTTGCCGCCGGGCGCGTGCTTGCCCTGGCGGGTCAGGATTTTGAATAAATAGCCGTGGAAGGGCCCGCGTTCCGCCTCGTCCTCGTCCTCACTTATCACAGGAACGTAGCCTTCTGCCGCAGCGCTGGCTACTAGCGGCCCGAGGGGGCTGAGGCGGCCGGTCGCGTCGTCCGGCGGCCAATAGAGACCATCTTCTTTGCCGGGAGAACTCACCAGCCTTTGGGCATATTGCAGGACGCCGTCGCCATTGTGATCGCTGCTGGCGTACTCGCGTTGGGCATCCACGTAGGCGCGCATCACCGGCAGCGTGGCCAGCTCGTTTTTGCCGATGCGCCGGCTAAGCAACTCATCTTTTCCAGCGGCAGTGTCGAAGACCCAACGGCCACTTTGTTTCACGATGGGCACCGGGAACGGCCAGAAATCGGTTCCCACTTCGAGCACAATGCGGCTGTCGGAGACATGCACGAGGTGAGTTTTTTCAGCCAAAGCGGCGCTGAATGTCTTCCACTCGTTGGTGGCCTGGACCCGGTCAGGATTTTCCACATCGAGCGCTCCAGGCCCGAAAAGCTCCCTAAGCGCATTGGTATCACATCCCGTAGTGGCGAGCCGGAGAGCGTCAATGGCCTGTTCCGGGCTGGCGAATTTCCGGCCAGTGCTGGTCGCATTTTGAGCGAAAGCTGCCAACGATAAGCTGAGCGCCCCGGACAAGACCACAGACCACAGGCCACGAAACAGGGACCACTGACCACTGACCACTGACCACTGACCGCGACCGCGGACCGGACCGCGCCTTTGGCGCGGGTTGCCGCCATTTAGCCCAAAAGCAGGTTCAAGGTGGTGATCAGCGTTAGAAGAACGTCGGAGGCTTTCAGGAATGCGCGCGCAGAAGGTTTTGACTGATTTGTTCATGGTGCGTGAAGTGGATTTGTGATTCAGCGCCGTCTCCCGCCGCCGCCGCGCCCGCCGCCGCCGCCGCGCGAGCCACCGCCACC
>PSRM01000294.1 GCA_003176045.1 Verrucomicrobiota bacterium
GACAAAGTCCGCCACTGTAGGGCAGGCTTTCCAGCCTGCCGGTTCAGGGGGCTTTTCAGCCCCCTGAAACACGGCCTTTCAGGTTCGCGGCGCTGGAAAGCGCCGCAACCGGCAGGCTGGAAAGCCTGCCCTACGGACTTTGTCACTAGCCTTGTCCGTGCACCTCCATGCACCTCCGTGCACGTTTTGTTCATTTTTCCGGCTGGACATTCGGCAAAATTCGTGTAAACCGAATGGCGCAAAATGAACTTTAGCAAAGAGAGAAACATGAGAATTGGATTTAAACGGATTCTGTTGAGCGGGCTGGCAGCGGGGATGGCCTACCTTCCCGCCCTGGCCCAGGAGAAAACCCCACCCACTGCCCCACCGGCACCCCCGGCGCCCAAGGATTCGCCCGAAGTCCAAAAGGAGAAGGTCAGTTACGCCATCGGCATGGATATTGGCCAGAACCTAAAGCAGCGCGGGTTCGACGTGGATGTGGATGTTCTAGCTGGCGCGATGAAAGACATTCTTGCCGGCAAGACTCCCAAATACACGCAGCAGGAGGGCCGGCAAACCATGCAGGCCTACATGATGGACCTGCGGGCCAAAAAGGAGCGCGAACGCGGTGAGCAGGCTGCGCTCAACAAAAAACTGGGTGAGGAATTTCTCGCTGAGAATAAGAAGAAACCCGGTGTCCAAACCAAAATGGTGGATTGCGGCAACGGCCAAATGGGAGAACTGCAATACAAAATCCTAAAGGAAGGCTCGGGCACGCCGCCAAAATCCAACGATGTGGTCGTGGTGAACTATCGCGGCACACTCATCAATGGCAAGGAATTCGACAATTCCGCCAAGCATGGGCAGCCCATGAAACAGCCGGCTAATTCGTTCATCCGCGGCTGGAATGAGGCTTTGCCAATGATGAAGCCGGGCGCCAAGTGGGAGCTGTTTGTCCCGTCTTCGTTGGCCTACGGAGATTTCCCGCGCGGGGAAGATATCCAGGCCGGCTCGACACTGCTTTTCGAGGTTGAGTTGGTAAGTGTTGAAGCCGCCCCGCCTCCGCCTCCGCCGCCCGCGCCACTGACCAGCGACATCATCAAGGTGCCTTCAAAACAGGAAATGGAGAAAGGCGCCAAGATCGAGATTTTGAAACCTGAAGAAGCGGCGAGGTTGGCTGCTGAGCAAGAGAAAGCGGCGAAGAAGTAATGCTAAACGTGAAACGTGATGCGTGAAACGTGAAAACCAGCCGCAAGCAATGGGTTAAATGGGTTGAATGCGTTAAATAAGATAAATCGGTTACAGGGTTAGATCGGAAAAATGTCCGGGACTTGCTAAGCTTGGGAGCTTGGGCGTTCGGCTTCCCAGCGTTGAAATTGAAACGCTGGGCTATTATCTTTCGTCCCTGTGGGACTAGATTAGTTTTACCACTCCCCTGCCCTTCACTATTTCGCCTATGATCCAGGCGTTTTGCTTTTGAGCGCGGATGAAGCTTAAAACCTCATCCGCTTTGTTGGCCTCCACGCACAGGGTCATCCCGATCCCCATATTGAACACCTGATAAAGCTCCATCTCAGGAACACCACCGCGTTGTCGAATCAGCTCAAAAATCGGTAACATCGGCCAGGAGCCCTTGCGGATGACCACATCGCAACTTTTCGGCAGCACCCTCGGGATGTTGTCCACAAACCCGCCGCCCGTGATATGCGCGATGCCTTTGATCGTAGGGCAAGCGTGCCACCTGCCCTCTGCCAGAACGGAGCGCCGAAATCCTTTTCGGCGCGAGCCGGTGTCGGCTTTGAGACGCGCCGAAATGGAATTCGGCGCTCCAAGGGGCAGGCGGGACGCCTGTGCTACGTTAAACTTTTTAATCAGCTTTTGAACCAGCGGCCCATAACTGACATGAACCCTCAGCAGCTCATCGCCGATTGAATTGCGCAATTCCGGGACGTAGCTGCTCGGCTTCAACCTCATTCGTTCGAAGAAGATTTTTCTGGCCAGCGAATAGCCATTAGTGTGCAGACCGCTCGACGCCAAACCTATGACCGCGTCGCCTGGACGAATCGTTTTGCCATCCAGCAAACGCGCCCTCTCAACAACGCCCACGATTGTCCCGCTAAGGTCGTACTCGCCTGATTTATAGAATCCCGGCATCTGGGCCGTTTCCCCGCCGATGAGCGCACAATGATTTTGCTCGCAAGCGGCCGCGAAACCTCGGATCAGCGCTTTGAAAACGCGCCGCTGGAGCTTGCCGGTACCGATGTAATCGAGGAAAAAAAGCGGTTCAGCCCCAAGCACGGCGATGTCGTTTACGCAGTGGTTCACTAAATCCTGGCCGACGGTATCGTGCCGATCCATGGCGAAGGCCAATTTGAGCTTGGTCCCCACGCCATCCACGCTCGAGACCAGGATCGGCTGCTCGAATTTGCCTGCATCAAACGCGAACAGCCCTCCGAACCCGCCCACCTTGCCCAGCACCTCGGATCGCGTCGCCCGCGCCAAAAGTGCAGGCAATCCCGCTTTGACCCGGTTGCCCAAGTCAATATCTACGCCGGCCTGAGCATAGGCCTTCTCTTTGCGTCTTTGCATCTTGCGTCTTTGCGTTAACTTCTGTCGCCCTCCCGCCCAAAGCGCGTAAATCGTAAATCGTAGATCGTAAATGGAAAGTACTTTGCGTTTGCTCTGCCTCGATTTAACGGTTAGAAATTAATATATGCGCTGGCGCGCCGTGGCCTTAATTTCACTGGGCGTCAATCTTGCGTTGGCTGCCCTGTGGGTGGTCGCGGTAGTTCGTCCCCTGGGCCGGTCGCACTCGCAGTCGTCCCTTGCGCAGTCCGACAACTCCGCCAGGACCAATACGCTTGTGCGCCGGCAAATCTTTTCCTGGACTGAAATCGAGTCGCCCGATTACCTCACCTACATCAATAATTTGCGGTCCATCGGCTGTCCCGAGCAGACTATCCGCGACATCATCATTGCGGATGTGAACGGCTATTATGCCCGCAGACGCGCACAGATTACTACGCCCGAGCAACAATGGTGGCGGAGCGAGCCGGATTCCAACGTCGTTCTGATCGCCAGCCAAAAGATGCGGGATTTGGAAGATGAGCGCCGAACCCTGCTCACTCGTTTGCTGGGCAATGCCTGGGAGACGGGCGATATGATAAATCTCCCGAGGCCAACGCGGCCCGGACTTATCCTGGACGGCCCGGTCCTAGGCGACCTGCCCGCTGAAACGAAGCAGAACATTGAGGAGGTCGTTATGCGTTCGCAGGACCGTTTGACGGCCTATCTTGAGGCACAACAGCGCGAGGGCAAGGAACTCGATCCTGTCGAATTGGCCCGGCTCCGGTCCCAAACCCGCGCCGACCTTCAGCGGCTCCTAGGCCCCGCCCAACTCGAGGAATTTCTACTGCGCTACTCCCAGGATGCGAACAATCTGCGCAGCCAGTTTGGACAACTGCGATTCTTCAACGCAACCCCCGACGAATTCCGCGCCGTTTTCCGTGCAACGGATGTTTTGGATCAGCAGATCGACACGCTTGCAGGCAATGATCCTGCTTCTGCCCAGCAACGAAAAGCCCTCGAGGACCAGCGTGAAAATGCGATCAGGGTTGCTCTCGGGCCCGCTCGTTACGCGGAATATCGCGCATTGCAAGAACCGGCCTACCGCGATGCTGTCGCACTCGCTGAGCAGGCCGGCACACCGGACGCCGCCAAAGCGCTCTATGCGATCAACTTGACAACCCTGGCCGAGCAGGCTCGCATCCGCGGAGACACCAACCTCACGGCGGAACAAAAGAATATCGAACTGAAGCGCCTTGAACTCGAACAACTCCAAGCCAACGCAGTTGCAACCGATCAGGAGTTGCCGCCCGAGCCGGCGCCGACTCCCGCGCCTCCACCTAGAAAGGTCTTCATCGTCGGCCCGGGTGATACGGCAGCCACAGTTGCTACCATTTACGGCTTGCCTCTGGCGGCTCTGCGGGCGGCCAACCCCGGCGTGGACTTGAGCAAGCTCAGGCCAGGCGACTCTTTGACGATTCCTCGAAATCCGCTGGCGCCCTCCCCAGGCCCCTGAGGGAATTTATGATTTATGATTTATGATTTATGACTTGGACTCCCGCCAGAGGCGGAACGCCGGGCCATTTGCAGAATCATAAATCATAAATCATAAATCGGGTCGTTGGGGGAGGAGCAGCGTCAAACATTTGCATGCGCCTCCTGCCTTCAGGTACTCGCCCATCGCCAGCGCATGAGGGCGGTAGCCGTGCGCGCTTAACGCTTTGCTAAGTTCCGGGCAGCCTTCGGGCAAGAGTACGTCCCTTTCCAGAACGACCGCATTACAGGCGAAGCGGCCCGCTTCTTCTGGAGTTGCATCGATGAGATTTTTCACGCGATGCCGGATCGCGCGCTGGCCGTATGTATCAAACGCTGCCGGATACCAAATCGCTCCGCCATCCGGCAGCGGACAAAAGCAGGTGTCCAGATGATAGTGGCGGTCCAGAACCAGTTCGAGAGAAATGACCAGGCATTTCAAAATCTCCCCTATTCGTTCATGCGAGCGAATATCTGACCGGAACCGGTACCCGCAGAACAGTGTCTCTCCGCAAAACAAAGCATCTCCTTCCCCTTCAAAAAAAAGTCCTGCAGGCAGGCGCACGATTTTGTATCCGTTTGCCTCGAACCATTTGTCGAAATACTGCTCCTCGCCCTGACGCTGCGGAAAATGGAAATTACTGCGAATAAATTGTCGGCCAACAACAAGCCCCGCATTGGCGGTGAAAACCATGTCCGGCAATTTGGGCTGCGGAGCCATGACCTCGACGGTGCAACCGAGCGATTTGAGCTTGTCATGCAGCCCCAGCCACTGTGCCTGCGCCAGTTTTGGGTCTGCATTGTGCTCCAGGTTCATCCACGGATTGATCTCATACTCAATGCCGTAGTAATCGGGGGGACAAAGGAGCACTTTTCGCATATTCCGTCCAGTCGCGGATGAAACTTCAAACTTCAAACTCCAAATTTCAAGGAACCTTCAAAGTTCCAAACCTCAAAGACTATTAGACGGCGGTTCGCGCCCACAAATCAGGGACTCCTTACGTCCTCCCCTGCGGCGCATTACGTTCCCGTAATGGTTTTGAAGCTTGCAGATTGATGCTTGTTTGAAGTTTGAAGTTTTGAGGTTTGAAGATTCTTATCTGTGTTCATCCGTGGTTTTCCTCTCTTCTTTCAAAAATTCCGTCAATTCCCTCAAAAACGGCTCAATATCCGTGACCAACCCAATTGCCTGAAATGTTCCCCGGTCCGTGAGCTTGGTCACCACCGACGGATTGATGTCCACACAGACTGTCTTCACGTACGCCGGCAAAAGATTGCCCACAGCTATCGAGTGCAGCATCGTGCCCATCATCAGCGCGATGGTCACGCCGCCCAGCTTCGAGCGCATCAGCTTTTGGGCCGCCACAACATCCGTGACCACATCCGGAAGGGGGCCATCATCCCGAATGGACCCCGCGAGCACGTATTCAATCTTATGTTTCACACACTGATACATGATGCCCTGCCGCAAAACGCCCTTGGCCACGGCCTGGGTGATGCCCCCTGCCCCGCGAATGGTGTTGATCGCGCGCATGTGGTTTTCGTGGCCTTCGTCAGCCAATGCCCCGCGCTCCAGATAAACGCCCAGCGAAGTGCCATACAGCGCGTTCTCGATGTCATGCGCCGCCAGGGCGTTTCCGGCGAACAGCAAGTTTACATACCCCCACTCGATCATCTTTTCAAAATGCTCGCCCGCACCGGTATGGACAACCGCTGGTCCAGCTACAACCAATATTTGTCCGCCTGCCTCTTTGGCCAGACGCATCTCAGTCGCCATCTCACGAATGACCGCGCTCTTGGGCTTTTCAGAGGAGACGCTGCTGGCCATAAACTCAAATACGCTCCGCCGATCCATCGAGCGTTGGACCGGGGCGACCCGAATCCCATGGTGGCCGACCGCAATTAGCATCCCTTTCTTCACATCACAGAATTTGAGCGTCCGCGCCTCCTTTTTCTCCAAATCCACCGCGACGCCGCAATCCATGCTGTGCGGCTGGACCTCGATCCATTTACGGCCCAGATGCACGAAAGTTTGGTGGTTCGTGGTGACATAAAAATCGGCCGGAAACACGCCGTCCGCAGGCGCTTCGGCGAGTTGCAATTTCGTCTCCTCCACCACCTCCGCGCCATGCTGGCGCAAGCGTTTTACGATATCATCCACCACCTCCGGCGAGGGCCCAAAAACATCTATGCAGGCATAACTCGGATCATGCCGTTGCTTGCCGATTTTCACCTCGCGTATCGTAAAGGTGCCGCCGTAAGTCAAAATCTCATCCAGCACCTTTGGCAGAATGAGGGAATCTATTATGTGCCCGTGCAGCTCGATTTGTTCTGAGAACATAGAATTACTCCTCGGGAGGACCCAGTTCGCTTTCCAAATCCATAGCAGGATGGAGAACGCGCACTACTTCGATACGCTCGCTGGTTGGGATATAGAAGATAAGGTGCGGAAAACCGCGTACGCGCCAGGAGCGGATGCCGGGTTCAGCAAAATGACGCTTCACCCCAATGTAAGGGAACCGTCTGATTTCGGAATAGGCCCGCCGAACGGCGGTGTAAAAACGCTGAGCAGCAGAAGGGTTGTCCAGAGCAATCCAGGCGATCACTCGAGTTATATCCTCAATAGCGGCAGTGCGCTCGTAAAGCCTCATGCGGCTCGCTGCTGGGCAGTCCGGAGCCTTTCAGCCAGCGCCATGCCCTTTTTCCACTTGCTGCGCCACCCCGATGCCGTAACCCGCCGAACCGGTGTCGCCAGTCCGGCGGTTATTTTTTCCTGAAGCCCCACCGGTTCCTCACGCTGCTCGCGCTCCTCCATCTGCCGCAAAGCTTCGCGCAGGACTTCGCTAGCGCTCTCATACCGGCCACTGGCTATTTTCTCTGTTATATACCTCTCAAAATGAGCCGTCAGATCCACTTTCATAGCCGGCACGCTAAGTGGAGTTAAAGAAAATGTCAAGGCGAGTGAGGTAGCTGAGGTAGCTGCTTGCGGTTCAAAGTGTTGGGCACCCGGGGCCGCAGAGAAAGCGGCAAAGGACTAGAGGACTGCCGCACTCCAAAACCTTCGGCATTTCGAGGCGCGCATGAAGCGCGCCAGCGTCTTGGAGTGCGGCAGTCCGCTGTTGCATCACCTGCCGGTGGTTCGATCAAAATCTCCTTCACCACTGTTCTAGCTCTTGTATCCAATTCTTGTCACCGCTAGAGTCCGGCCATGCGTCGAGGATTTTCTCAGAAATGGCTCCGGGCTTCATCTCTCGCCTTAATCGTCTGCGCGTTGGCAGGGTGTGTCTCTCCCAAACCCAGCGAACCCGGCGACGAAACGCGTTGGCAGCCGCAACTGCTTTATCTGAATCGCGCTCCGCATCCAGCGCTCTACGTCGAGGTGGATGCGGTCGAAGGGACGGAGCCGAGTGATGCGGTTTTGGAGCAACTGCGGCAGTTCCTTGTTAAGTACTGCGATAAGCCTGGCGGGGTCCGCATCGTGCGCGAGAAGCCCATTCCTCGAGACGAAGCGCGCGGGCTCTCCCACGCGGAGCTGGCCTGCGGGTTTTTGAAAGGGCCGCCGGCAAGTTGCAGTAACTCCTGGCCCGCTTTCATGTACGTTTTGTATTACGACAGCCGCTTATCCGAGGACCAGGGAATGATGCCCTATCGCCGTGTGCATAAGCACGAAAGCCTCTCATACGATTTTAGTTGGGTCAGCTCAATCCAACCCCATGTCCACATCCTGCCTTTTCCGGGCACCATTTTCATGGATCGCCGTTATGTAGCGGCCGCGCCACATTCGCTTGAGGGGCTGCTCCTGATGCACGAGGCTGGGCATTTACTGGGCCTTACCCAAAACCAGAAACATGGCGTTGGAAATCATTGCACCAATAAGTTGTGCCTCATGAAACCAAAGCTAATTGTGGACATGCCTCGAGCCGTTTTTAGCCCCCAGAAAACTCTTCAAACGAATCTCTGCGCGGATTGCCAGGCCGATCTTCACTGGGGCCGGACGTCCGCGCCACCTACGAATCTGCACTTTGTCGGCCCGGTTCTGGTCCGTTCGGAACCTGGCTACCACATCGCTACTCTTCCCTGCCAACAGAAGTTCTTTTCAGGACCGGTCAGCAAACTAAATGTGGCCGAGTTTGTGCAACAGATGCGCCAGGATCGGGCTCGTGGCGCGCGCCGTGAATGGTGGACACGTTCCTGGCTGGACTTGAACGAACCCCGAGAGGAATGGCCCGCCCAGGTAGCCGGCCTGGAGCATACGAAGGAAGATCCTTTGGAGACCGTTCGCCAGGTGAGCACGAACTCGGTGGCCACGGCCCAGTATTTGCTGAGCCAGGCTTATCGGCGCGGCGATGGGTTGCCGAAGAACGAGGATAAGGCTCTTCAGTGCCTTCTCAAGGCTGCAGAGGCCGGCAAAGCCGAAGCACAGAACGCGCTGGGCCTCTGTTATTTCCAGGCGACAGGCGTGCCGAAGGACGAAGACAAGGCCTTTGCCTGGTTCAGCAAGGCTGCTGACCAGGGACTGCCTGCGGCGCAAAACAATCTCGGCGCCTTTTACATGCAGGGGGCTGGTGTAGAGAAGGATCCTGTCGCGGCTGCCAGATGGTTTGCAAAAGCCGCCGCTGGCGGCGATCTGGATGGGCAGCGGAATTTTGGATCTGCTTTAGCTGAGGGTGCAGGCGTGCGACGCAATGAAGTAGAAGCCTATGCATGGTTCAGCGTGGGTGCTCAACGCGGAGATAAGATTGCGGCGGCACAGATCGAGAAGCTGAACTGTCGGCTGACGGAGAAAAAGCAAGAACGGGCCAAGATCCAAGCTGCAGCCTTATCAAGGTCGTCAGCGCTCAAGCAGACGTCAGAATAAAGTTGAACTTCGCGCGCCGCAGAATGACAAAATCAATGTCACTAACTTTTCAAACGCGGCTGGTTCCAGTCCCGGAGGGACGACAGAAAATAGCCCAGCGTTTCAACGCTGGGTACGAGCGGTCGAACCGTCCGAGTCCCGAAGGGACGACAGAGAAAGGGGTTCTGTCGTCCCTAACGGGACCTATTCTACGTGGGACCGTGATCCCAGCGTTGAAACGCTGGGCTATTCTCTTTCATCCCTACGGGATTAAGAGACAAAAGCTAGTGGCATTGGGGTAACAAAATGGACTCGCGACAACAATCGCTCAATCTGATTGAGCTGCCGAATCATCAACGGATGATGAAGCTAATCAGGTGGACGGATTTGCAGACTGGATTGGTGCCATTAGCCATCCTCCTTTTTCTGCTATCTCTGATGCTTCTCCGCCAAGCGGCAACTTTTGGTTCCCGCTATGGTGAGTTTTATGCGCCTTTAAAGCTCGTGGCCATTGCTGGATTCGTGGTCGTGGCAGGATTGCTGATTGCAGTTGCCTCCTTTCGGCGCTTTTACCTGATCGATTCCGACCGACGATGCGTCTATCGAGGACTGAAAATGTTTTTCGCGAGCCGCGTACGCCTGGCGTTTGAAAGGGAAGACATCGCAGCCATCGCTACGGAAGGCAAGCGCGTCTCGAACAAAGGCGGAACCTATTGGTACTATCGAGTGGTCCTCCTCAGCGCCACTGGTGTACGCGAACCCCTCAGCAAGTGGTGGCAGGAGAACCTGCAGAGATGTAATGAGGACGCCACCAAGGTCGCGGAAATGCTGGATTGCCCGCTGCATTTGGCGCCTGAACACACGTTATTGCAATACCGGATTGAGGGAGGAAATCCAGTCATCACGTTCGGGCCTTTCAAGTTCTTTAACAAAGAGTTGATCGTGCCTCTTCTGGTGATGCTGGCCATAATTCTGGCTGGTTTCGTACTGTTGTCAAAGATACTCACCTATCCCTTGAGGTAGCCAGGGCGCCGGGAATTCCAGGCCAGAGAGAATACTCGCCGGCGAGACGGGCGAGACGCCGGTGCTCCCAGGCGACCGCTTGAATTTTCTGGCGGGTGGGCGAAATTTGTATATGAACAGAACATCGGTCGCCCTTTTTAGTCAACCCGCCACGGCAGACCCCGTCCGCGCTCGGCTCCAGCAGTCAGGCATAGCAGCGGAAATTCACAACCAGCCTATTTTGAGCAGGATGTGGTTTATCTCGGAAACCGAAGGTGGGTGGCGAGTGGACGTTCCGGCGGCTGACTTCGAGCGCGCGGAACAGCTTTTGCTGGATTGGGATGCTGCGGAAGGAGCGTTGCGCGAGGCCATTCGTTGTCCTGAGTGCATGTCATTGCGGGTGCATTACCCGCAGTTTGCCATGAATTCGCTCATGACAAATTTTTGGATGGGGCTCGGCGCCAGCCTCGGGCTTGTGGAAAAGAATTACTATTGCGAGGATTGTCATTTCACGTGGCCAAAAGCAGGCACGCGTGCGCGGCGCGACCGCTCGCACATGGCGCCTTACTACTTCATCGAGGGGGTCGAGCAGACGAGGGTGCAGAAGCCGGCACAGGGTCAAGTCCGGAAAGCAGCGTGACTGGACCAGGCTCCCCAAAGTAGCGCAGGTTTCCAACCTGCTGTATCGCCGACTTCCAGTCGGCTGCCGCTCCGAACTTTGTAGCGGCTGGAAAAGCTCGAATGGTCTGCGGATTGGAAATCCGCGATACAGCAGATTGGAAATCTGCGCTACGACCCAGCCCATTTCCCGCCGCTCCCAGGTTGACTTAATTCTCCCGCCCGTGTTCACTTTCGGCTGCCCGAGCCGAGCGTAGCGCAGCCACAAAGGGCTTGTTCAATCCAAATGAAACTGGCGATCGTCTTTGTTCTTCTCTCGGCCACTCTGGCTAGAGGTTCGACCGGCGCGATCGCGTCAAGACAAAGGTCCTTGGATGAATGGCGCTCGCTCACTTCTTCGAATGCTCCACCGCCACGGGTCTTCGTCAAAGGCGACGCAGTCCACCTTTATTTCAAACAGGACACTAACCTGGCCGCGTTCAAGGCAGGCTGGGGTTGGCATCGGACTCCGACCCGCGGCTACAAGGTCACCTCCGCTTTGCTGCGTTGGGAGAGCAGCGGCAAACCGATATCCGCTCCGCCCATGGTGTCCCGTTCTACGGACGAGGCTCGCGGCAGGTGGCGCGAAGCGACTATAATCGCTGGCGCCGATTGGCGCCTGTTGAGCACCAATCTGGTGGCGGCCCTCACGCCCGCGACTCCGGGACACGGCATTTATTACCAGGGTTTCTTTGGCGACCGCTTCTGGTTCCGGGACAATCAGGGCGTTCCTCATTTCAGTTCCATGACCGAGCCGCACAAGGACATAATCATTGATCGCCGGTTTTCAGTGGATGAAACCCTTGAGCTTGTGGCTCGGCTGATTTCCGAACATTTATCTGGAACGCATTCCAACCAATCACTTTTCCTGTTGATGCCCGCGAATACCAGTCGCCTCACGCAACCTCTGTTGCTCGACCAACACGGGCGGCACTGTGTTCAACTGCTTCCTGCCGCGCTCTACGACACGACCGATCAAGCCTCCACTTTGACGGGGACCGCACAGGGAGTTCAGGTAATGTTGCTCGAAGCCCATGGCCTGGCACTGATCAAAAATCCGGTCTCCAGCGCTGCGCGACTGGCTGACCTTGGAATCCAAACAATCGTCAGGATCCTGCGATTCCCGCTACCCCACGGAGCGCGGACGGCCTCGTCCGCGCGATCTTCCAGCGGATCAGCGACCGCCGTCGCCAAGCCTGCCCGCCCTCACATGGACCTCGATGCATGGGAGAGCTGGCTTGACAAGTACACAGGCACGCGGCGTGAGGAAGGTTCGCTCGAGTTGTTTCTGGATGGCGAGCATTTTTTTCCCCGCCTTCATCAGGCCATCGCCGAGGCAACCAACCACATTTCCATGGACGTGTACATTTTTGATCGCGACGATGTGGCCGTCGAGATCGCCGACCGGCTCAAAGAACGCTCCAAACAAGTGGAGGTGAAGGTTATTCTCGATCGGATGGGCAGCCTCGCGGCTGGACTCGTTCCACCGGCCACGCCTTTGCCCGAGGATTTCGCCGGCCCAGCTTCAATCAGCTCCTATTTGAAAACTGATTCGCAGGTCCATGTGCATCCCTTTTATAACCCGTGGTTTTCTGCGGACCATTCGAAGGTTTTTCTGGTGGATGGCAATCGGGCGTGGCTTGGCGGGATGAATATCGGGCGCGAATACCGTTACGAATGGCATGATCTCATGGTCGAAGTGCACGGCTCGGTCGTTGCCTCGCTGGAAAACGATTTTCGCCGAGACTGGGCGCATGCGAGCGTGTTGGGAGACCTGGCTTACGTTTACGCGCTCCTCACTACGAATCCCGAGACGACGGACTGCGAACCACAGCCCACGGACCACAGACCACTGACCAAAGACCAGGACCCCACACAGGGTGCGGCTGCGGCACAGCAGGCGAATCTGGCGCATGACTTCTTGACAGGCAACACCCCCGATATCCAGCATCCGGTTTCCAGTATCCAGTATCCAGCATCTCCCACGACATCCACCATCCATCATCCATCATCCACCATCCATCCTCCTTCGACGGTGCGACTCCTCCCCACAAGAACCCTTTGGAAGCCGTTTGCGTCGGCGGTTTTGGGGTCTATATCCAAAGCCCAAGATTACATTTATGTGGAGAATTCGTATCTCTTTGACAAAACGGTCGTGCGCCGACTGGTTCAGGCGCGGGCTCGCGGTGTGGATGTTCGGGTCATCCTGCCACGTTTCAATGATCTCAAAGCAGGTGGCCGTGGTAATTTGGTGAAAGCAAACTACCTGATTCAAAACGGTGTACGGGTTTATTTCTACCCTGGCATGAGCCACGTAAAAGCCCTGCTGGTTGACGATTGGGCCTGCGTTGGATCAGGCAATTTGAATCATTTGAGCCTGCGGCTTTGTCAAGAACACAATATCGCTACCTCCGACCCGGAATTCACCAGCCATCTTAAACGGGAGCTGTTCGAGGAGGATTTCGCTCATTCCTACGAGCTGACCGCACCGATTTCAGTGGACTGGATGGACGTTCTGGCCGATTTTGTACTGGAGAATTTTTGAGAGACACGAATTTCACGAATTTTCACGAATTCGTCTTGATCCGTGAAATTCGTGTCTGTGAATCATAAATCATAAATCATAAATCATAAATTCCATTATGAGCCAAGTCGCAGAAATCGAACCGGCCAAGGCCGAGAAGACCACCAACCAACTCGATCAGCTCAAGCGCCTCACCAAAGTCGTTGCTGACACGGGTGATTATGGCGTGCTCAAGCAATATGCGCCGCAGGACGCCACCACCAATCCATCTCTAATTTTCAAAGCGGCAGAAATGCCGGGCTACAAGCCCCTTGTGGACAAGGCTATAGCAGACAATCAGGCCTCTGGTTTGTCTGGCGAACCGCTCCTTAGGCAGATCGTGGATGATTTGCTGGTCCTATTCGGGACTGAAATTTTAAAGATCGTTCCCGGGCGGGTTTCCACCGAAACCGACGCCGACCTGGCGTTCGATACCGATGCCCTGATCGCCAAAGCGCGGAAGTTTATCGCGCTTTACCTGAAGAAGGGAATCGCGCGCGAGCGGGTTCTGATCAAACTCGCCTCCACCTGGGAGGGCATTCGGGCCGCCGAGACCTTGCAACGCGAAGGCATCAACTGCAATATGACCCTTCTGTTCTCGCTTGCGCAAGCTGCAGCTTGCGCACAAGTGAACGCTAAACTCATCTCCCCTTTTGTGGGCCGCATCCTCGACTGGTACAAAGCCAAAACAGGAAAAGATTTTGCCCCTTCTGAGGATCCGGGTGTTACGTCTGTGAAAGAGATTTACTCCTACTACAAGAAGTTCGATTACAAAACCGAGGTCATGGGCGCAAGCTTCAGGAACAAAGGCGAAGTGCTGGAGTTAGCCGGCTGCGATCTTCTCACGATCAGCCCAAACCTGCTGGCCGAATTGCAGAGTAGTTCCGATCCTGTTCGACCGAAGCTGACGCCGGACCTTGCTCGCGAGTGCGAGATCGACCGGCTCGACCTTAATGAGGCCAAATTCCGCTGGCTCCTGAACGAAAACGCCATGGCCACCGATAAACTTTCCGATGGCATACGTATATTCAATGCGGATGCGGTGAAACTGAGAGATTATATCTCGAAGCAAATTTAACGTCACGAGTCTTCGAAACACCAAACACCAAACACCAAGCTCCAGAGAAACACCAAATTCCAAACTCCAAATCGTTCTGAGCGGCCTGGGGGAGTGATCTATCCCGTAGCTGCGAGTGCCGGCTCGCGGGATAATTTTTCCCCAAGATTGATCAGTTCCGAATTAGGCCGGTGACTACTGCATCTCTGAAATGACTTGAGAGCAACCGCGGGCGGTTAGTTAGGTTAGAGAGAACTCCTAAGAGCTAAAGTTCGGCCACGCAGGTGAGTTTATTGGAGTTTGAGAATTGGTGTTTCTCTGGTGTTTGGAGTTTGGTTTTTGGTGTTTACCCTTCTTCTTCATCCTGCGGATAAACCTCAGGCTTAAGCTGTCCCCGGCGGATCAGCTCTTGCAAATCGCGGATGATGGTCCGCCGCGCGACCCGGAATTCGCGCGCCAGGGCAGAAATGTTAGGCCGTTCGCTCGATTTTTTGAGTTGCTCGCGGATGTGGTTTTGGCGGTTCAACCGGTCGGTTGAGCGGCTAAACAAATCCAGCGCGTCAATGCGGTGGGAGCGTTCCAACGCTTCGAACTGGCGCACCGTCTCTTTCTCGCCACATTCGGTTAATGCGGTTTCCACGACCCGCTTGAGGGCGCGAATGTCCAACGGCTTGGTCAGGCAGTAATGCGCGCGGCGCGGACCTTGCAAAGCTTCCATCTGCTCGTGCACTTCCAGCGCGCCCGACACAACAATCACCGGTATATGAGGGATCAGATCCTTTAGTTCCGGTAGAAATTCCAACCCCAGCTCGCCCCTGGCCAGGACGTGGTCCAGAATCAAAAGATCGGGCCGCTTCTCGGGAATCGTCGCCAACGCATCCGTGCCCGTTTTGACCCGGAGCAGCGCATATTTCGCCAGCGCCTCCTCGTAAATTTCGAACTGCAGGTCATCGTCCTCGATAATCAAAATGGTAGTGGGGGCGCTCACGATTGTTCCTAAGCTTAAACTTTCTCTTAATCTTAATCTCTAGACAAAGTGAAAGACAAAGTGAAAGACAAAGTGTCCAGAAAGCATTGCCCTCATTCACTTGCAGCCAGCACCAGAAAAAACGTGCTCCCCTGCCCTACTTGGGATTCAAAGGCAAGACCTGCGCCCATTTTCCTGGCAAGTTCGTAAGCCATTGAGAGCCCAAGGCCGGTGCCGCGCCGGGTGGAAAGAGCTTTGGTGGTAAAAAACGGTTCGAAAAGGCGCGCGCGATTCTCTGGCGCGATGCCGCATCCGAAATCCTGGACGGAAATTGTCACGTAACCTGGGGCAGCCGCTGGAGTGAGGACCATTTCCGAAAGCGGTTCGGGAGTCCTTCGAGCAGCCACAATTATGATAGGAGCGCGGACAGCTTGTCCGCGCCGTTCTCGCGCCGGCGCCTGGTCCGCGCCAGTTTTTCCGCCGCCTGCATCAGTGTCGTCCGCGCGGACAAGCTGTCCGCGCTCCGGTGAAGTGGCCTCCGCTGCATTGAAAATAAAATTAAGCAGAATTTGTTGAATAAAATCTTTCGATCCGACCGCCGGCGGCAAGTCTGTGGATGGTTTGAAACTCACTTCCACTTCGCGCAAGAACCGGTCTCCCAGCAATCTAATCGTATCCTTCACCACATTGTTGACATCGCAAAACGAGGGCTCTTCGGCCGAAGAGTCGCGGCTGAAACCAAGCATGGCCTTTACAATTCCACTGCCTTGCTCGACGACGGTCTTGATGCGGTCGAGGCGGGTCCGCACCTTCTGCGGATGAGCCAGGTTGTCCTCAATGATTTGAACCGATCCCTGGATGATGGAAAGGATGTTGTTAAAGTCATGGGCGATTCCCGCCGCCAGCGTGCCCAGCGCTGTCATCTTCTGGCTGTGCAACAACTCGCGATTGGCCATCTCCAATTCGCTTGTGCGCTGGGCGACCTTCTTCTCAATTTCCGCATAACTGCGCACCAATCGCCGGTGCCGGTTGAATGCCAACCCTGCGAAAAAGATGGCCACTGCTGCCCCAGCGCTGGAGATTAGCACCAGCCGTGCCTCCTTGTACCAGGGCAAAACTACAACAAAATCGAATTGCGTCGCTTTGGGCTGGATTTTGCAATTGCGATCCATCGCGCGGACCTGGAAATAATGTTTGCCGGCCGCAAGGTCGGAAAACGAGATTCCGGTCCCCTCCCGAAAGGCGGTCCAGTCCCGTTCGTCCAGACGATAAGAATAAAGAAGCCGTTCGCGGGGCGTGTATTTCCACTTATCCTGGCCGCTGAAACTGAATGCGATTATTTTACCTTCCGGCACAGTGTCCCCCAGGCTTTGGATGATGGTTTGAGGCGGGTCTGGATCGGCCTCAGGATGATAAAGGGTCAGGCCGCGGCTCGTCGCGGCCAACAGTCTGCCGCGCTGATCTTCAATGATCTCCCGCACCGCCGCGGAGGGCAGCCCGTCTTCAACTCCATTTTCGACCCAGGCGCCCTGAAACCATCGCAGCAGCCCGCTGTTGGAGGCAACCCATACGCTGCCCTCCAGCGTCCGGACCATACCGTTGATGCGGTTGAGTCCGCGCCGCAAGGAACTCCAGTTGCGGCCGTCAAACTCCCAGATTTGATCCGGGCTCGCGCACCAGATTTTGCCGTCAGGCAGTTCCGCAAAGCATTGGGCGCTCTCTGGCAGAGTCTTATCGCTCGAGGAAAATACACGCCAGGTTTTATCGTGCAGCCAGGCGGCGCCCAGTTCTCCGCTTAGCCAAACGTCTCCGTTCTGCGCGGCGAACAACGAGTAGAGGTTGTCACCAAGACTGCCTTGTGCGGGAGCAGGCATGGCTTCGGCCTTATCGCTGTCCCATTTACTCAGCAGATAAGTGGAGCCCGAAACGACCCGCGCGAAGCAGATGCTGCCATCCTTAAGCCGGCCGATCGCTTTGACGCGGCCGGAGGGCCCGGTTTTTATGTCATCGGAGGGACTTTCGGCGCCGGTGTTCGCATCCGCCACGTTGCTATCGTGAATTGAGAACAGCCCAGGACTAAGCTCCATGAAAGAGCCAGTGGCGGGCTGAAACTCGAAAAACTTTTGGGCCGCCTCCTCCTTCTCCGGAGGAGGTCCGCACACGATCAGCACAGCTCCGTTTTTAAGCGGATAAAGAGCGTTGATCTCGCCGTTCCGCAACGCCGAACCCGCAGGAATGATAAAAGCGGGACAAGCGCTGGGTGTGAGCGCGCTTTCTCGCGATTTTGAAGCCGCAGATAGGGTGCGGCTCTCCGCCGAGTGCGGTGCAGCACCAGGGTTGCTCCTGAAAATCGCGGATCCGGCAGGCGCCCCTTCGCTTTTCAAATATCGCAATTCTGCACCCGAGACGAACCAAACGCCTCCTTCTCCATCTGGGGCCAGGGCGTGAACTGCAGCTTTGATCGGCAGAACCGGTTCAGGCGTTTGCCAAATCAATGGCGCATAACGAAATAGACCATCTGATGTGGCCAACCAAAATGCTCCTTTCGGCTCCTGGGCCATGTCGAAGTATTGTTGCGCGGAAACTTCATCGCTCTCTGCGATCTGCGTCGCTCCAGGCGGCTTTTCAAACAGACCTCGGCTGGTGCAGGACCACGATGTCCCGTCCAGGCTGCGCCAGGCCTGGCGAATCTTCTGCCCCCCTGCCCTCTCCACGGTCCAATCCTGGCTGCCCACGCTCAGGTGGACAACGACTCGCTGCTTGTCCGGCACAGTCTCAGCCACAGCGGTAATTGTTCCGTCCGCGTCTTCATGGGGCTCCTGCACATTCTGGACCTGCAATTGATCGGGTAAGATATATTCGGTCCATGCGGTGTCCGGCTTTATGTTTCGAACCGGGCCGGGGAGCCTGGCGACTCCCCTCTCGCCCGCTATCCATAGGCCCCCGTCCCGAGTCGGGGCGAGACTCGAAAAGCGTTGCAGCTTCGTTTGATTAGCCGCGCGTAGAAGCTGTTGTACGTTGTGCTCGGGGTTCTCGAAGTTGAGCGCCAGCAGTTTCTCGGACAAAAGCAGCAGCACCATTCCGCGGCGCACCGGGTACAATCTACCCATCGGAATCGGCTCAACCACGCGCAACCTTCCGGCCTTGAATTCTGCCGCCACATCCGGCACGCGGTGCAAAATCCACTGATCGTCCCTGAATTCGCTTACACCGTCGGGCAGGACTGTCCAAAACTGGTCGCCGGACGAGGTATAAATTCGCCCGTTACCGTGCTCCGGAAAACCAAAGGTGCGGATACTGTAACCATCCAACTCGCTGAACGCAGGTTCGCTGAAATGTTTCACCACGACCTTGCCTTGTGGTGAGAAAGTGACTGAGATACATCCCGGGTCAGGCAAGCCGTCCGCCGCACGATAAACCCGCCAATTGCCCGCGCGCTGAGCCCAACAGCTCAGCCCCATCGCGAGCCAAACTGCCCCCGCCAGTGGAAGCACTCGCTCGCGTTTCATCATCCTTATCGTAGCAGCCGAGGTGACGAGGCTCAAGAACGGCGTAATTGCCGCTCGCGCTCCCGCCAAGCACCTGCGATTCTCGGTGACGTGCAGCTCATTCAGTGCGATAAATCCTTCTCCGACCAAATCCTGGCGATCTTCAACGACGCCATTCTCACCTCCACCGCTCTCTACGATTACAAACCGCGCACACCCGAAATGATGCAGACCTGGTTCGAGAACAAGCGCAAAGGAAACTTTCCGATTATCGGGGCCATAGCGGAAACCGGCGAGCTGATGGGTTTCAGCAGCTACGGCACGTTTCGAGCATTTCCCGCTTACAAATACACCATCGAACATTCCGTTTATGTCGCCGAGAAGTACCGCGGGCAAGGCATCGGGAAACTTTTGCTCCGCGAAATTATCGCCAGTGCTCAAAAAGCCAATTATCACGTAATGATCGGCGTAATTGACTCACAAAACGCCGCGAGCATCGGATTGCACAAGCAACTCGGTTTTGCTCATTCCGGCACCATCCGCCACGCCGGTTTCAAGTTCGGCCGTTGGCTGGATGTGGACTTCTACCAACTCATCCTGGAAACGCCGGCGAAGCCGGTGGAAAGCTGAGGCCGCAGGAAAAATGACAAAATGGAATAGTGGAATGATGGAATAGTGGATTACTGGATTTTTGGATTAGTGGATTGATGGAATCTGCGACCGTCCATGCGTTAATGTTCGGCTCGGGTTTTCGCGCTGGCACGATGCCCTCAGCAACTGTGTGGCTTCATCACGCTCGAGGCCTGACTTTCCGGAGTTTCGCTGGCTATTGCCTATTTGCTATTTGCTATTCCTTATCCTCGCTTACCGCGTTAACCGCCCGCGCTGCCAAACGGCCAATGGAGCGAATCGTCATTTCCAAAGATTCCAAGAGCTTCATCTATGAGCAATCCGGCCTCCCATTCCATCCATGGGGACTCAATTACGGAAATGCGGGCAGGCTCATCGAGGATTTCTGGGACACGGATTGGAAAGTGCTGACGCGCGATTTCCAAAAAATGAAACAGCTCGGTGCCAATGTAGTGCGCATCCACCTCCAATTCGGCAAGTTCATGGCCTCCAGCAACATGCCGAATCCCTCTACATTCCAGCAACTTTTCCGTCTCGTCCGGCTCGCCGAGAAGAGCGGCCTATATCTGGACCTAACCGGCCTTGCGTGTTACCGGCCCAGCGACACACCGAAATGGTACGATGCCGTGGACGAAACCATCCGATGGAAAGCGCAAGCTGCCTTTTGGAGCGAGGTTGCACGCACCTGTGCAAGCAGTCCTGCCGTATTCTGCTACGATCTAATGAACGAGCCACTCTCACCTGCAGGTAAACGCGACGCCGAAAAATGGGGTTCGGGAAGCCTGCTTGGCGGATACGATTTCCTGCAATTTATCTCCCTCGACTCCGCCGGTCGCAAACGCGAGGAGATTGCCATTGATTGGATTCACGCGATGAAAACTGCCGTCCGCGCGTACGACACGAATACGCTCATCACCGTGGGCCTGCTCCCATGGACCGAAGGCTGGAATTACCTCTCGGGCTTTCTACCAGAGCAGATCGCGCCCGAACTGGACTTCCTGAGCGTCCACATTTATCCCGACATGAAGAAGCCGGGCGAAGGCATGGAAGCTTTGCGCAAATGCGCCATCGGCAAGCCGGTGGTGATCGAGGAAACTTTCCCACTGTACTGCTCGTCGCAAATGGAAGAAGAATTCCTGCGCAAATCCAAGGAATCGCCGTGGGCTGGATGGGCCACTATGATGGCTTCTCACTTGGGGAACTGGACCGCCTCCAGCGCAAAGGCAAACTCTCCGCAACACAGGCCCTCTACCGCGAATGGGAGCGCCTCTTCGTGAAGCTTAAACCGGAATTGGCACCTTAAAGCAAGCCCAGCCCGCGCCCCAGCTTACAGCAGCCATTCGAGGGCTTCGATCGCCTCCTTCAGCTTGCCTTGGGCCTTCTGGTGGATCGCAGAGATTTCGCCGGATGATGCGGTCGAGCGGAGAGCGGAATCCGATTCCCCCACAAGAGCGTTGGCTTGCTTCAGCAGGGCACTCACATCCCGAATGCGATAGGAGGCCACCGTTATCCAGCTCGTGTCCGGCTGTGTTCGCGCTCCTCCCGCTGGGCGAGACGGCACTCCCCTCACCGATTGCTTCGCTGCCTGCTCGGCGAGCCCCAACCTGAAAGGGCGGGCTGCGGCGAGGACCAGTTTTGCCGTAATGGGTTTACCTTCCGCGGCTTTGACGGCGTTAGTCCAGGCCGTTTTGGCCTCCTCAGGGCCCAATCCGATGAGCGGACGGACCTGAGCCTCATTGGTTGGGGGCAAAATGTTGACAATTGTCAACAAAACCTGCGTCGTCTGCGCGGCATCAATGAGCCGATAGGCGTAATACCGGGTGTAATGCCATTTGGCCGTGCAATATTCTTCAAAGCTCGTAAAGCGCTGCCGATAGAGCTTTTGATCCCTGATAGTGGCCAACGCCCGGCCCACCTTCACGAAATTGTTCCATCCGCTTGCGATAATGATTTCACATTCCTCCAACTGCTTCTGTTCGGATGGGACAAGGGCGATCTGCGCAGCTTCCGGCAGAACCATGGCATCGCTCCGAATGGCCGAAGAAGCTTGCACGGCGGTTGTGGTAGCGATTGTTGATGATTTGATTTCGACTGGTTTCATAGTTTTTTAGGAAAAGTTTACAAAGGAGGGTGGGACAAAAACTGTCAGTACGGACAATTATTTTTTTCGATCAGCAGGAGCGCTTTGAAGGTGCGCCGCAGCCGTACAGAAGTGCGCTTAGCGCATGATTTGGACACTGTCTCGGCCTGTTTGCATCGGCAACTTTGCGTCTTTACGTTGAGCCTTCGCGGCCTTCCGCCTTGCGCAGCCGCAAATCACTCCTTATCTTCTCGGGCGATAAGATACGAATAGGCTTTGAGCAGCGGGGAATGAGTTTGCAACGCAGCTGGTGTTTGATACAGGAACAGGCAGAGCCTTGTTTTCATGAAACACATTCCCTTTAATCGATTGGCAAAGCTCGCTGCTATGCTTGCGCTTCTTCTAACAGCTATGGCGCTCATAGCATGGTTCAGTTTTCGTCAAGGAGAGCGGCGCGTTGCCGGGCCGCTGGCGGTCCAATTGGCGAATGACGGTGCCTTCAATTGCTTACAAGGTCTAAAGGCCGTGAAGGACACCAACCAAGCCAACCATAGCGTATTACTGCTCGAACGAGGCATGGATTACTCAGCCACGATGCTTGCCCAGATGAGCTTAAGGCATCCCGAGTTGGTTCAGCGAGGCAATTACAATTTACTGATTCGAATTCGTGATTTCCGCAAGAAATACGGTCACGACGCAAGAAGCGGTGACGATTATAACCCTGCGGAGGTTGATCGAAAGGTGGTGGAGGCAATTACTTACCTGGAGTCCATTCACGACACAAATCGGTGGGGTGTCTCCACGCTTGAGGAAATGATCGAACGCGCTGAGAAATCCAAGCAGGCGAGATGACGTAGGATAAGTCAATTTGCTTAGAAGACTAGTCCTGTTCCATACTTAATTTATTGCCGCCCGGCACGGAGCACAGAACCCGGCTGGAAACCAAGATTTGCAAACCAACCCGCAGATAAGTAGGATGGTTGATAGGAATTTGATAGGAATATGTCAGGGTGAGACTAAATCGGCCTGGCGAAATAACGATTTCACCTCGGTTTTACCGAGTGAAGGGTTGGTAGCTCAGTCGGTAGAGCAGCGGCCTTTTAAGCCGTTGGTCCTGGGTTCGAGTCCCAGCCAACCC
>PSRM01000251.1 GCA_003176045.1 Verrucomicrobiota bacterium
GGGGGGGGGGGGGGGGGGCAGCGGCGGCTACGCGGGCAGCGGAGGTGGTGGTGGCGGTGGCGGTTCCATCATTGACTCATCTGCAATTACGGTCATTGCCGAGTTCTCCAGCGTCGCTAGCCCTGATGGTTCGCCAAATGGCGAGATAATAATTTCCGCTGTCCCCGAGCCAAAAGTATTCAATCTGCTGACAGCTTCGTTCGCTTGCTTTGCTCTGTGGCGGTGCTGTTCGGGACGATCCTCGGGACCCCCTTGGGACGGCTTTTGGGACGGCTCCGACATCAACAATCGCTCGGTTCCACCGGGCTTGGGACGATGGGACGGCTAAAAACCCCCAAGGGCCCGCCTAACTCCTCATCCGCCGCTTTAATCAAAGACAGACTTTGGGCGCTCCGGGGCTGGACAGTCATGGCAGTTTCCACGGAAATCCACAACCCCAACCCTTTTTGGTGGTGGATCAATTGTTGCGCAGCACGCTTGCACCACACTTACAGCGTACTTAAAGAAATGAAGTTCAGCCCGCATTTACGCGCCCATCCCAGCGACAGCACACTTACAGCACACTTACAGCACACTTACAGCACACTTCAAAACACACTTTTAGCCCGTATTTACCGAGGACCTCTCACTTGCAAGCCTTTTTAGCCATGTACACACACACACAATAAATTGCCTCTTGGACCTGACACTCGATAGCCGTCATCTGGCGCCTGACACTTTTACCGCTATTTACCGGTTCGCGCAGCTATTTACCGCTATTTACCGCTATTTGCCGCTAATTACCGCTTTTTTTTTGTGTCGCTCCTCGCGAACGTGGCTCCCTGCCTGGTATCACTCAGTCCAAGCCAGTCCAAGCCAGTCCACGCCAGTCGCAAGGGGGGGCCTTCTTAATCTTACTCTTTCTCTTAATCTTAATCCCTGCCAACCCATCCAACGCTATTTAAAGTTATTTAAAGTTATTTAAAGTAAGAAAATCAACGCGTCTCGGAGGATGCGATTTGCCGCAACGATGAGCATTTTGTTGCCAATTGGCAACATTCCCAGCAAGTTAGTCTTCAGTCACACAGCAGCCTGAACAGGCGCAGGCTGTAGTTCGCAGGGAGGGTCACGTGGGAGGAGACGCCGAGATCGTACCAGGGGCCGGTGACGGATTCGGCGCCTTGGAGGCGGAAGCCGTCGCCTTGCCAGGTCAAATGGATGCCCGTGGCGTCGGCACCGACGTTGGGGCGGGGGGGACAGACTACAGAGGCAGATATTCCACTCGGTTGGCAAAGTCTTCTGGCATCCCTGCTTTGGCGATGATTTCCAGGTCGCGCACACAGTTCCCGATGTTCAAGGCCAGTTGATGGACGTAAATGACTCCGGCAAAGAATTCGCCCGACCGCTGCCGCTTGGCGGCTTCCGCCAGCAGGTCCTCATCTTCAGTGAATATCACTCTCCCCAATTCTGTCGCGCGGTCCAGTAGCTTTGGGTCTTCGAGCCGAGTGGTCCCGTCAGCTTGAGCGGTCAGAACATCCACTCCGCGCAGGAACAGCCCGTGGGTAATGGCAGCCGGGACATGGACATCCATGTACAGGGCAACGCTCACTGGAGCTTGCCCAGTTCCCGCAATCGCTTGCGAAGCGGGGTCTCCCCAGCCTCGGCCCGTCTTTTCTTGTACTCACGCAAGCTGCTCTCAATTCTGACATCCATTTCCTCTTTATGGTCGTAGTAAAAACCAAGCGCAGCATGAATTTGTGCGAGCGATAGATGTGGGTGTTGGAAATGGATTTCCTCTGGACTCCAACCATGCGCGATCATGTCCAGAGCGACCTCGATGACCTTGGTCTGAGTATCATCAATCCATGCCATACCACGCTCGTCGAGCCGGATGTGGGCCGCCGTTTTAGACGCACTTGTAGCCATAACCAAGTAACTGCCGAAAAGTACCGCGGGTTTCTTGATTCAGCAAGTTACTTCAATTAGCGATAAACTTCCCGTCGGTGCCGCACGCGGTTCACACGTACTTCTCGATCGCGGTCGTTAATTTCGTAAACCACACGATAGTGGCCTACGCGGATGCGCCAATCTTTCTTACTGCCAGCGAGTTTGCGGCAGCCGGGCGGGCGCGGGTTTGTGGCGAGTGCTCGAATTGCCGCGATGACGCGGTCGTGAGTCTCGGCGGAAAGCCGCGAGAGGTCTTTCTCTGCGCCGCGTTCGAGGAGGACGCGGTGCATGGTCATTTGCGACCACGGTCTGCGAGGTAGTCTTCCAGCGGACGGTAATGGAGAGGTCGCCTGCGCGCGCGCTTGAGCCAGGCGACATCCTGAGCGTCCTCTGCGCGTTCCAGGAGTTCTTCGTAATCCTTGATCGGGATGATAACGGAAACGGGTTTGCCTTTTCGTGTCACGATCTCAGGCTCGGCCAATGCTGCTTTCATAATCCCAATTTATCAGACGCACCGTGCGGCGTAAACTCTGTGGCTCAGTCACACACCAACCTGAACAGCCGCAGACTGTAGTTGGCGGGGAGAGTTACGGGCGAGGTGACGCCAAGGTCGTACCAGGGGCCGGTGACGGATTCGGCCCCTTGCAACCGGAAGCCGTCGCCTTGCCAGGTCAAATGGATGCCAATGGCGTCGGCGGTGACGTTGAGCGGGACGGGCGAACAGGCGGGGGTGGTGCGCAAATTGTAGATGAGGTTGTCCATGTCCGCATTGAGGAAGCAATCGAAGCCGGTGAAAGCGACAGGCGGGACGGAGGTTTTTGAGAGTTCCGCGAGGATGCGCAATTCGGTGCCGGAGCAGCCGGTGGAGCAATTCAATCCCGCGAGGACGATCACTGGATTGGTGTCGGTGAGGCTCACGGTGCCGATAGCCGGGCAACTGAATCCGCCGGGAAAGGCGGCAAGCGTTGCCACGGGACTGGCGAGGGAGGCGGGGACGTGTTGGTTTTGTGCGACGAGCGCGGTGCCGTTCCAAAGTTGAACGGTGACGTTGGAGACGCCCCACTGCGTGAAATCGGCGAAGCAATCAATGCCGCCGGTGCCGCTGGTATTTTGGGCGAGACGCAAATCGAACACGGGCGGCGGTGGGCGATTGGTCGTGGTGCCAGGCGGCCAGCCGCGGATCACGAATTGTTGCGCGAGGTTCTGGACGGTGCTGTCTTGCATTTGCGCGATGTTGAATTGGAAAGAGGCGGCCTGGCCGAGGCCAGAGGTCACTCCGCCGCCGTCACCGACCGCATACACTTCCACACCAGTGGCTCTGCTATCAGCATTGGCGTGCAGGAAAGCAAGATGGCCATCGTTCCACGGGCGGCCGGATGCGGTGATAGACGGGTTGTCAAAGGCCAACGTCGGGAGATTGCTGCTGAGCAATGTGACCGTGGTTATCGGCGTTGGTGTTGAACTGGTGAGCGGGTTGAGGATCAACCTGGCAGCGGGATCACCGACCGAGGCGCGCGGGGGATTGCCATAGATGCAGCCGTCCCAGCCTTTGCGCGCGGAGTCGGATGTCCATACACAGGATGGGAATGCCAGCGACATTTCGCGCGTGCGACAATCGAGCGTAACGGTCATTACCGCGCCGGTCGCGCCGTCCATCGGCGTGAGGCGCGCCAGAATATTGGTGTCCAGCGACACGCCCGTGTGCGTAAAGGACGAGAACAATTCTCCATTGGTGCCGATGGCAATCGAGCGGAACGTGGCGGCGGTATCGTCCACCATGTTCCTGTTGGCCGTGATTTCCCAATGTCCGGAATGTAGAGCGAAGTTGAGCAGGGGAGTGCCGTTTGGATGCGTTGAATCCGACGGCAAGGCTGGACTGAAACTAGCGCCTTCTGGCACCGTAAAATCCAGGAACGTGCTGAAGGTGAATTTTTGCGCCGGGCCAACATCGAACAACATGCCGGTGGTGCCATCCAGATCGGCGAGATCCACGCCCAGGCCGCCACCGGGGAAATCGGGGAGGTGAATGACGCGCGCGGTGGGAGGCGGAAAGCTGATGACGCCGATGATTTTGACGATGCAGGCAAATTTTATCGGCACGGGCCGGACGACTACATGGAAAACGCACGTCGCTATGCCACCACAACTGTTCGTGGCGGTGCAGGTGACGGTGTTCGTGCCAAGCGGAAATATGCTGCCCGATGGCGGCGAGCAAACCACCACTCCGGTGTTGCCGATGGCAGTGACGGTGTAATGCACAATCGCGGTGCTGTTGCTGCAGCCGAAAACAAAAATGTCCGGAGGGCATTTGATACTGATGGCCGGCGAGGTGACATTGTACGGCACGATGCAGGTATTGGTAGGGCCACCACAATAGAACAAGCCCACGGTGATATTGTGCGGGCCAGGGCCAAGGACCGTACCGGCGGCAGGCGATTGGGTGAGATGCCGCGGGCCGCAGCCGCTGCCGGAAATGCAAGGGGAATTGGTTAGCCCGGAGAGATCTGGGACGATGCCAGAACAACTGTTCGTAGTGAGATACGGAATGGCGGCATCCTGCAAACAGCCGCAATTCACTACTGGCGCGGTGTTGTTGACCACGGCAACGGCCTGGGTAGCAAGGACCGAGTTCGAGCAGGCGTCCATGATGGACCACGTTCGGGTGATGACTTGCGGACAGGCGCCGTTCGTAGTGGTGCTGAGGATGGTGGTGGTGAGCGAATTGCCGCTGCAATCATCAAGTGCGAGCGGGGTGTCGAAACTCCACGCGCTGCCGCATTGGACCGTTTTATTGGTAAAGCTGCAAAGTGCCGTCAGCGTAACATCATCAATATAGTAATACGCAAAATTGTTCGTGCCGGCAGCAGGCACGGCGGTCGTGCTCGCATCGGTGCGGAAATTGCCAAGGGTGATGTGATCTTCGCCACCGGCGGCGGTGAACGTGCCTTGCACGAGCATCCAGCCGTTCGTGGAGGTGAGCGGGTTGCCGGCCGGATTTTCCACCTGCGGAGTGTAACCCAACACACCCTGGGTGCTGCCGTTGAAGACCTGGCCGACGGAACAATACGCGCCGAGCTGCGAGATGCCCCAGCCGAATGTATCGGCGAGGCTCACTCGGAAGGAAACCTGGTAAGTCACACCGCCGGTCAACGGGACCAACAGCGGCGCTTCGATGTATTCACGGTAACCGCCGGGGGCGCCCGCGTAGATGACACCCGCCGAATACTCAAACGCGCCCGCATACCCCTGCCCGCTGAACGGTGTCTGATAGCCGAAAACGTTCGACGGCGTGGACGCCGGCGGGTAGGTGGCGCAGGAATTCAAATAATCCGGCGTCGCCACCGTCGGTGTGAACCAGGGCGCGGCATTGTTGAGTTGCGAGAAACCAGACGGACAAAATGTGTAATTCTCAAACTGCCCGTTCGGCACCAGATTCGCGCCCGTGCCGCAAATCAACACGGGCGGATTGGTGTCCACGATGGTGATGGTTTGCGTGAGCAGGTTTGTATTGCCGCATTGATCGGCGAGGGCCCAGGTGCGCGTGATGGCCTTCGGACAAGAACCGTTGGTCGTTGTGGAGACCGTGGAAGTTACGTTGTTTCCGCTGCAATTGTCGAACGGAGTCACTGTGTCAAATGTCCACGGTTGGCCGCATTGCACGACGTGGTTGGTGAGCGGGCCGCACAGCGCGACCACCGACACGTCATCGAAGAAGTAATAGGAGTAATCATTAAGCTGGCCGGTGCTGAGATTAGTATAGGTCGTATTTGCATCGGTGCGGAAATTGCCAAGCGTCAGGTAAGCTTCTCCGCCGAAGGCAACGAAAGTGCCTTGCACGAGCGTCCAGGTGTTGGTCGAGGTGAGCAGATTGGTCGAAGGGTTCTCCACTTGCGGAACCACGTTGAAGTTGGTGTAGGTGCCGAAGCCCAGCAACGGTCCGGGTGTCAACGCTGCGCCTATTTGAGCAATGGCCGTGCGATATTTACCCGACCGGCAGACGCGGAACGAAACCTGGTAAGCCTGCCCGACCGCCAGCGGCGTCAGCAGCGGCACTTCCATATACTCGCGATAGTTGTGATAGGTGTTGTTCGGGTTCAGCCCATAAACCGACCAGCAGTGCGCACCGGCGTAGCATTGTCCCGTGAACGCCACCGGGTTGGTGGGATAAACAAAAGAGGACGGGCCGGCACACGGACTGTACAAATCGGTGGTGCCGTCCGTAGGCGTGAACCACGGCGAAGCCAGGTCGAACATCGAAATGGAACTTGGGCAATTGGTGAATTGCTCGAAACTGTGGTTCGGCACGAGATTTTGGCCGCATTGCGTCCCCGGCGGGGTCGTGTCTTGCGTGGTCACAGTTTGGCTGCAAGTTTTGGCGTTGCCGCAACCGTCCAGGATGTTCCACGTCCGCACGATCACCTGCGAACAGCCGGTGTTGCTAATGACACTGTCGGACGACGTAATATTTACGCCGCAACAGGCCGACTGGATCAGCGGCGAATCAAAACTCCAGTCGGTGCCGCACTCTACCGTTTTATTCGTCGGGCAAACCACGTTGAGATTGGTCATCGGCGAAGGCGGCAGCACGGTAAAATTCACCGAGTAGTTAAAAACATTGCTTTGCAAATCCTGCATTTGGATCGAAAGCGGATAGGTGCCGACGCCGAATTGTTGGCCGGGCGCAAGACCTTGCGTGCACGAGCCGGGAAGCAGGTTGGTGCTGAAGCAGCCCGACGCCAGCGCCAGCGCGCACATATCGGGCACGTAGCCGGGGCACATCACCGTCCAATTCGGCAAATTGGTGAGGCAAGTGTAGTCGAGCGGCTGGGGCGGACCGTTGGTGAGCAGATTCAGGATAACGTCGTCCAGGACCAGTTCATCGGACATCCCATTGGGGCCAAAATAATGGCCCCAATTGATCCATTTGAAAGTAACGGTCGAGGCCGTGGGATTGAAATAGACCTGATAGCGTTGAGAAGTGCCAATCGGGCCGTTCCCGCTCGGCGCCGCGAAGTACAGCCTCGGTTCGCCGGTGATATCCAACGCAAAAAAACCGTCCACCGCCATGGACGGCTGGCCGATATCTTCGCCGCTGGTCCAAAAGTCCAGCACGTAAGTGGCCGAAGGATTCAGGCCGGAAACCGTCTGCTGCAAGCTCACCGGGGCGTCCGTTGGCTTGGGGGTGATGGTCGGCGTTGAAGTGAACGTCACGAGCCCGTTATTTGCTTCCACAGGATAAGGGCTGACCGACGCCATGATATCGCCGCCGAAATAGAGTCCGTTGGTGCCGTGTGGAAACATGGCACTGTTCTTGATGCCACCAAATCCGTCGCTTCCCCAAATCGCGTAGGTCTGGCTCTGGCCGGAAGCCGTCCATCCGGTCAGAGAAACCGTCGGTGTCAAAGTCGTGCCCGTGGCCCAGTAAGCGCCGTTGGTGGCCACGCCGCCGTCTGCTTCGAAGCTGCCGTTAGTAATTAGATTGGCCGCGCGATTGCCAACGAGAGTGTCGTTGCCTGCGACAGAAAGGACCGATCCGAAAGACGATGCCGCGCAGGCTGCGAGGGCAAAGATTGCGAGAGGGGTTGCCTTGATCAACATAGGTTGAGCGGAATTGGCCCACATCATATACGGGATATTGGAAAAAGTAAATTAAATTGTTTTAACCACGGATGCACACGGATTCACACGGATAAAGAGGCAGTGTGGCGCAAATCTGTGTTCATCTGTGTCCATCTGTGGTTACGGCTGCTTTGAGGTTATTTAAACTCGGGTGGGATCGAGCGGTCTTGACGACGATCCGGATGACTGGTTTATTGGCTTTGCCCCGGCGGGGTCAATGAGCGGCCACCAACAAGCATTGTTGTCACTCATTGCGAATGTGACTCAGCAGATG
>PSRM01000348.1 GCA_003176045.1 Verrucomicrobiota bacterium
GTGGGTGACAAAGGCCACTATCACCCGCCGCTCAAAGGTGTTCTGGACCTTCGTGGAAAAACATCCTTGCGTGACTTAATCCGATTAGTGCATTTTGCCGATGGGATTCTTTGTCCGGTGACCTTGCACATGCATTTGGCTGCTGCTGTGCCGCTGCCCGCAGGCCGCAAACGCCTGCGGCATTGCATCGTCGTCGCCGGCGGTCGCGAGCCTGCGCATTGGGAGCAATACCCCGGCCATCACTACCTGCATACCATCGGCCAGCTCGACTGCTGCGCCACCGGCGGCTGTTGGAAATCCAGAACCGTACCGCTCGGCGACGGTTCCCCTTTGGACCAACCACAGTCGCTCTGCCGCGACGTGACACCTCGTGGAATGCCGAGGTGCATGGATATGATCTCCGCTCACCGAGTCTGCGAATTGATCGAGGACTCTATCACTGCAGGGGACGACGTCAGGAGTCCCTTGTACATGCGAACCTTGCAGAGGGACCCTTTTTCTTCGTTTTCGTCCGCTAAAATCACCCGACTTAACCATGAGGTAACGAGCTCAACCTATGAAACATAAAGAACCAAAAGTCCATAACGCCAAACCTGCCGCCAAACACGGTGCGGCTAAACACGCCCATTCAACTGCAAAAACGACGGATGCGACCTCAAAGGTCCACCACCATGGGGAGGCCACCTCTTACAGGTACTCGTCAGTCGTTTCTGCTGACCTGAACCCACCGTTCTCACTTAAGGTCAGGCCTCCCGACTGGTTTCCGGACGGCGTAGATTCCGACGGATCTCGGCGCCTGCGCGTGTTTCCAGAAGAGGTGGTCGGCTCGAAGAGCAGTAGCTTGATTCCGTTCGGAGTTTATTTCGATGACGATGAGAACAAAGATACCGACCCGAAACAATGGCTGCTCGGCTCTAAAATCGGCGATGCGAGTGAGGGTGGCCTCACAACTTTGATCCGGGCACTCGCAGTCCGGGCCAGGCAATACAACGCTTCTCTGTACCGCCTCCGGCGCCTTCATTTTATCAAGAAAACTCCGAGCAACAGTGCCAACTGGCCGCGCCGCAACCCTCATGGCGATCCCCCTGATCCCTTGGATCCCGCCAAGTCTGACTTTCAAGACATCGTCCTCGAGGCTGAGCAGAATTGGTCGGACGTTAACAACAACTTTACTGATTTTTTGGAAACCGCCTCGCAAAACCTGGGCGTTTACAATTTCAGACTGCAGGCTGCCGATATGGTTCAAGTCAACGGTTACATCGTTTCCATGCGGGTTGTGGCGGTTAGAACCAACACCCTGGAGGTCGGCGGCTCATCCTCCCACGTCTCCCTTAGCTCAGCCTTTTCTTCGTCTTCTCTGAATTCTGGTCACTAAGACACCTGAGACATTTCTGTCACACCTAAATTTATGAAGAGACGAAAATTCCTTAAAGCGGTCAGCACCGCCGCGGGCGTTGCGGCTCTGGGCGCCTCCAAAGGTTTCAGTCAAACCAACACTCCGCCGAAACCTGCTAAGGGAGGCCGGGCAAAAACAGCACAGGCAGGGCAGACCAAGACCTACGCAATGGGAGGAATCGACCCAAGCCCACCGCCCTCTCCTTTCACGCTTCGAAAAAGGTTGGTTGGGTGGTATCCTGATGGTGCCGACGTGACCGGAGACAACAGTTGTGACCGATTATTTCAGGAAGAGGTGATTGGGATAAAGGACAACAAGGTCCTTGCACCGTTTCCGATTCATTTTCAGGACCAGGACGAGGCCTCAAAAAGGTGGATTCTCGGCAAAAAATTGGTTAAGCCCGAAGAAGCCCCAGCCAAGTATATACCATTCACGTTCTTCGTACGTCGGGTCGCTCGATTGGCCAGGCAATACAACGCTTCCTTGTACCGGCTTCGGCGTCTGCGTTTCTACTCCGATTACAAAGACAAGCTTGACCAACCGGGCACGGTCAAATGGCCGGAAAACAATCCCTGGACAAAGAAACCGGGTATTCCCAATCCTAAAGATTCGAAGGCCTTCGGGGATATGGTCCAGGATGCCGAAGGTGACTGGAACACTGTCACCAATAATTTTCACAACTATCTGAAGAATACCGGCGATACCACGGATAAGTTCAATTTCACGTTGCAAGGCGCCGACATGGTCACTGCGAATGGCTACATCGTGTCTATGCGAATTGTCGTACAGGGCCCTCCTTCACAAGGTATCGGGATACTTGAGGTTGGCGGCTCCTCATCCCACGTTTCTCTGAGTTCGGCGTTCTCGTCATTTTCCCCGCCGCCGTGACATAATTAGCATCACTGGCTTGTGCTGTTTTCCTCTTTAACGCTTGGTTGGTATCCGAGAAAAGCTTCTAACTCTTTGAATCCGTTGCTGATTCTCTCCATTATGGCAGTCGCGCTGCTTGCGCGCGCGGAGCCAAAGTCGTCCAGCCTTGCATGCGACCGCGAACTGCGCAAGACCTTCGAGGCCATCCAGGCCTGGCGCCGATCACACGGCGGCGTTTATCCGGACTACCTCGTTCCCCTAAAGGTGTCCGGTCTCTTGCCCCTCGATGGCGCCATCTGCCCGGACAGATTGAGCGAACAGAAAGGGGCCAGCACCGCCTACAGCGGCTTCAGCAGTACCGCAGATTTGGCTGACCCGCCTGGAACTTACCAATACGAGCTGTCCGCCAAGCGGAAGCTCGACACCTTCTATTTACCCCCCAACTCCCCGCCGTACACTTTCCACGATGTCAAGTCAGTTCTGCTGAGCAGGCCATTTTTCGAGCAAGTGCCGGTCCTGCGTTGCTTGAGCCACCGCGCCGACCGCAGTGATGGCTGGCGCAATCTGACCGTGGAAGGCAACGTTTATTGGAGCCAGGTTTATTGGGCAACCCTTTGGCTGGATGACGTCCCGTACTGCGCGCGCGAAGCCAATGTGATGTTCGGGCTTAAAGGCCCTCCGTTTCACACGGATCGGGCGCCAACTTTACCATGCGCTCTGGATTTGCGGAAATGGGCCTGTGCCTTTGGCGACCACGCATGGTGGTGGTCGTGGCCGAATTTCGAGGAAGGGGCCAATCGCCAAAGGGCGGCCCACTTGCGCGGTTTCTTCCATGAAGAGCATGGCCGGACATTAAGTTTGAATGGAACGGACTGGTGGCTGGATGGTTTGGTACAGTTGCAGGGCCGGATTCAATTGAAGGGCGAGAAATATGAAAACGCGTGGGATATAAATGTCTTTACCTCGAAGCAGACCGGGCTTGACGTTGGCCGCAGCTTCAAGCGCGCCGCATGGCTCCAGGGCACGGTGTGGACAGCGAGCCCTGGCGAGACCACGGGTTCGCTGGTTTGGCACTATGCTGGAGGAGTGACGGAACGCGCGCCCATAGTTTACGGGCGCGACACCGCGCGCTTCTGGGCAGACGAAAAGCAAACCCAGACCGAAAAGGAGCTCGTCCAGCCCGTTTGGCGCCAGCACGAAACCAAAAAGGAGGTGGGCAAGGAGCGCTGGCTGCGCATTTACGAGCAGGAGTGGACCAACCCCCGGCCAGAAGCGGTAGTAGAATCACTCGACTTTGTGAGCAACACTAATTGCCGTGCCGCCCCTTTTCTCATCGCCGTCAACGTGTATCCATGACGCCCGGGGAGCGCGCTAACCCGCCGTGCCACGCCATCCTGCCCGCGTGTCTTGCCTCAATTAACCCAATTAACTTATTTAACTCAATTAACTCTTCGCCCAAACCGTCGGCCGCGACTCGTCCCCTGCCCCGCGCCCCGATCCGCCACTCCCTGGCCACCATGCTCCCCTCGGTGCGCTTCCCGGTCACAATCTGCGTTCTCGCCTACGGCCCGCACGTCACGCTGGCTGAGCGATTCCTGGGCTCCCTCTACACCCACACAGATCCAGCGCTCTTTTGGCTGCGCGCCGGCCTCAATGAGGTAGTTCCAGCCACCCGCGCTCTGTTCGAGGAGTATGCCGCTCAGTTCGGGAACATCACACTCTACTGCGAGCCGACCAATATCTTTAAGTATCCGTTGATGCGCCGGATCTTCTACGAAACGCCGCTCTCCACGCTGTGGACAATCTGGTGCGATGACGACACGCACTTCACCCGGCCCGACTGGCTCCAACGGCTGGGTCTGAAAATCGAGAGTTCCCCCCGTGCCGTCATGTGGGGGCGTCCATACGTTTTGTGGCGGCGGGACAAGGCCGTCCTCGATTGGATCAAGGCGGCCACCTGGTATCGCGGGCTGCGTTGTGTCCGTGGCGTAAACATGGACGGGAAAAGAGCGGCCGAATTCCGATTTGCTACCGGAGGATTCTGGGCCATCCGGAGCGACGTATTGCGTAAGCTGAATTGGCCGGATCCCCGCCTGCTTCACACCACGGGCGATTTTTTGCTAGGCGAGGCGCTGCGCCAGAACCGCATGTTGATTGGCCGCTTCGATTCCGGAGTCCAGATCAACGATTCCCCCACCCGCGGCCCGCATAAACCCTAACTTAGTCGCAAACTTAATCGCAAACTTAGTCGAATCGCCAGACTACTGACCACTGGCTACTGACTACTGACCTCCGTCCTCTGACCTCTGTCCTCTGCCCTCCGTCCTCCGTCTCAAAGTTTTTTCAACTTTCCCCGCTTTCCCTGTCCCTGTCGCCGGCCCGTTCACGCCTGTTCTTAGTGGGAAGGCAGAGGCCGACCCACAAACAGTCGAGAACGAAAGAAGCAGATCATGGCCAGAACAGCTTTTCACCGGGATGCGATGACACAAATAAAGACTCCCGAATGGAGTGCTGACCTCCGTGCTCATCCGCACTCCCCGGCGGACTCAAGCCTCCGGCATCCGGCTCGCTCAGCCAATCGGCGCGGCGATTTAGGGTCCGACACTACTGCCAGGAGTTTCCTCCGGTCCTGGACAGTCGCCGCTCTAAAGGCCAGGGTTTCGTTCTATCCACTGGGGCTGCTCACTCTGGTTTCACTCTCGGCAGCTTAAGAATCCCATGGGTGCAACGAACATACGGACTCCTATGAGAGAACAGATGATACCGAAGGATTTGCGCCGCTTTATAGCACGAGTTTGTGGCGATGGGTGCCACGAGTTGCCGGGATTGAGTGCCGGGCCCGAGCGCCCGGCAGGGGCCGCCCGGCGACGGAGGGACTTCCGCGGGGTGAGGGGCCAAGGCACCCCGCTCAGAAGGGCTCGGAGAGGGGACCGGGCTTATACGGGGGACCGGGCCGGGTGAGAGGTAATGGCACCCGGCCCGCCGCTGTGCTAGCCCGGATATTTCGTAGCTTCATGAATGACATCTCATTAACACCGCGGCTTTAGCCCGGTGTTGAGCGATGAAGGGAGGAGTAAGCCGTTTTAACGGCTTTTCGTCAGGGGCGACAAACCGTTGAAACGGTTCATCGGATGTGAACGCATCTTTGCACCGGGCTAAAGCCACGGTGCTAATGGGAGTGCAAACCCTGCAATGAAATATCCGGGCTATGAGCTTTCGCAGCTCTACTCAAAAAAGCGAATTCTTCCGGTGGAAAGATCGTACATCCCGGCCAGCAAGCCGATTTGCCCCTTGTCCAGCATTTCGCGCAATACCGGGCTGCGCTCGCGGATCTGCTCCATCACCAGCCGCACATTTGCTTCAGCGACATGGTCAACAAATTCCAGGTTCTTGGACGTTCTCGGCTGGCTGTCGCCGGGGACCTGGCCAATGGCCGGTTTGATCCGCGATAGCAGAGCGGTGAGATTGCCCAGCTCGACATTGTCAATCGCTCCCTTAACCGCCCCGCAGTTCGAATGGCCGATCACCGCGATAAGTTTGGCCCCGGCTGCTTTGCAGCCGAATTCCATGCTGCCCAGAACGTCCTCTTCCAGGACATTGCCCGCGACGCGCGCGCTGAAGACGTCGCCAATCCCCTGATCCAACACCAGTTCAATCGGCACCCGCGAATCCAGGCAACTGAGAACGACGGCAAAGGGGTATTGGCCCGAGGCGGTCGCCTTCACGTCCGCCAACGAGTTCCGCGACCGCGGGCGGCCCGAAACAAATCGTTCGTTGCCCGCCTTCAATGCGGAGACCGCTTGCTGCGGCGTCATTGCCGCCTGCGACTCCTTCGTGGGCGGCTTGGCGTCCCCAACGGCAGTCGGTTTGGAAGTCGCGCTCAGCTCTCGCGTCGCCTGACAGCCCGAGAGGATCAGTACGCTCACCAGCAGGCCGCTGGGCAGAAAGGATCGAAGCAATAGGTGTTTCATAATTTGAATTTGTGGCAGATAGTATCGCAGCCTGCCCCCTTTACAAGACGGTTACGCATCCCCAACCATGCCGGGGTGCTTCTAAATACGGAGCGCGGCATTTATGCCGCTTCACTCCCCGCACCCACGGAAGCGCCCGAGTTATCAGGACCGTTCATCGCGCTGCGGACGGTGAAGCGGCATAAATGCCGCGCTCCTGCGCGTTGCAGTATCAAGCGGCACCCGCCACGCCGCGAGTCAGCGATCAACACCACTGTTCGCGTAATATTCAAGCTGCGGTAACTGGGCTGGCTGGTAATCAGGATCCCGATGATCGGGGTTAAAACGAACCACGATTTGGTAGCTCGCGTGGATATTCTCGATCCCATCAAATTCCGGTAGAGTTAACAATGCCGTGCCATTAGCGCCGGTTCGCACCGTGAGTGACTTGCCCCCTGCCTTCATCCTCTCTGCAAGCGGTTTGCTATTCCAGGAATCGTAACCAGGGGCATCGCGGGCAACGTACCAGATTTCGATATCTTTGCCGGCCAGCAGCGTGTTACTCGAAGTTAGAGAGATTATGTATGAATTCAAAAATCGCTGCTTGGCTTCGTCATAACCTCGCTCGATCCATAGTCTGGTATGGCTGGTTTTACGGAGCACCTGGATTTTAAAAGTGTGGAGGCTGATGTATTGATCGCGGCTGTGAATGGGATCGTCCGCTCCAAGGTGACCCGCGCAGGCAACCTTTTTATTTCCGAGATACTGAATCCAGGGCTGATATACTTCGACATTGTTTGGAATCCCTTCCAGTGGCTGCCAGTTCAGTCCTAAATCGTCCGACCAGTAATAAATGCCAGGTCTTTGGCAGCCCAGAAGCACCTCGTCCTCTGTCAGGCAAATGGTTTCCGGAACCGTTCCCGAATGGACCTTTTCGAGCGGACCCGGAGTAAAATGCTTGCCCTGCCGATAAATAATCTGCCGGCCTGGTACGGCGAAGATGCTGTTATTAACGAACAGTAAGTTGCCATCCGGAAGCTCCACAAAATCGGTCTCCGAGACGTTTTGCCCATTCAAAATCGTTAACGGCTCCGACCAGCTCCCGCCCTGGTCGAAAGAAAAGAAAAGCGCCATCTGCATATCCGTAACGGCGTCCAGTTTGATCGCTGTGCGAACCGGATAGTCGCTGCCTTTGCCCCATTTGAATGAATATGCGGCGCACAGGACCAGCGTGCCGTCGCGCAGGGTACGCAGCCGATGCGGGTACCATGCAAAATGATCGCTAACGAACGGCGGCATCCTCCGCCAGGTGTGGCCATTATCAGAAGACTGATAAAATATCTCCTCGGGCCGCGCAGTGGGATCAGTGGAATAACACGACCAAACAAAACGCAGAAAGCGTCCATCCTTCGTCCGCGCCTGCGCAAAAGAGCCGCCGCTGGCCTTCACCGCCTGACGCGATATCACGTTCCAGCTCTTCAAATCTTCCTCGGATCGCAACAGCACCAATTCCATATCATACCTCGACTTGTCATACCCGCGTGGAAGGCCCATTTCGTACACCCATTGCTTCGAAGCTCCTGGGTGCGGCTCTTTCGGCGTGGTCACTTCCTCGCACCCGATGTACCATTGCCCTCGATCGCCCGGAAAAAATGAGACCCATGACGTATAGCTCGGATGCTCTCGAGATTGATACACCTTAGTCGTTCGGAATTCTGCAGCCCGCACGGCCGGGCTTCCAACAAGGGTCGTCGGGTTCGGCTGCGAACCCCCTGCAACTTGGGTCATCCCGACCGCGGTCCAGAAATGACCCGCAGTGATGCTGACGCAAAGCGCACTCAAGACCAGTTTCACAGCCTCAGCCTCTCGGAACACTCCTTATCAGTCAAGAATCACGCGCGTCGCGGGGGGGCGCCGCTACTCCGGTCCTCTGTCCTCTGTCTTCTGTCCTCTGTCCTCTGCCCCTGTCCTACCCCAGCCTCTCCCGAATCTCCTTTTCATATTCCGGGAAGTAATGACCAATCAGAGGCAAATCAAATGATGCAAGAATTGAACTGTTCGATTCGCGTTCCAACAAAAAGTTAAAACTCTCTCGCAACAGATCTTCGGCAGACCGATTTCTCGCAAAGCGATCGAGATCGGCCTTCGTTACTCGCACGCGATGACGAGTTGTAGTCTGGCCCTCGACCGTGACCAACCACTCGTCCCCCGATACATGTTTCACTTCAATCATGGCGCATGTAGTATATCAAAATTAGCGTAGATTAGCGTGAATTAGCGGTTTGTAATTTATGCGGTTGGAATCAGAGTGTAGCAGGATGAACCAAGCCTCAGCCACACTTGGCGCCGTCGCCATGCAGCCGGTAGCCGCAACAAAGCAAGACACCGGCCTGCCCGAATTGCTCCTCGCCCTCGGCGCAACGAGCATTGTCCTGGGCCTGATATGGGACATCTCCTGGCATATCTCCATCGGCCGCGACACGTTTTGGACTCCAGCCCACATGGCCATCTACGCCGGCGGCGTCCTGGGTGGATGTGTTGGAGGTTGGCTGGCATTTCAGCACACTTTCCTTGTTCCAATCTCTTCCGCCTCCTCCGTGCGGGTTTTTGGTCTGCGGGCCCCGCTCGGAGCCTGGGTCGCCATCTGGGGCGCCCTGGCCATGGTGACTTCCGCCCCGTTCGATGACTGGTGGCACAATGCCTATGGGCTGGATGTCAAAATCGTAAGTCCCCCGCATGCCGTGCTCGGCCTGGGTATGTTCGGAATCAGCATCGGCGCCGTTTTGCTGGCCGCCGCCCGCCAAAATCGCGCCTGCGCCTCCGAGCACGACCGCAATACCTGCACCGACGCTCCCACGCTCCACGCACCGGACGCTCCCCACGCTCTCCCCTCTCTCCACGCCCCTCACGCTCAAACGCTCTTCATCTACGCCGGTGGCATCTTCGTCCTCATCGGCGTGGTCTTTCTTACCGAGTACACCTTTCCCAACATGCAACATGCGGCTTTTTTCTACTACGCTTGCTCGGTCATGATTCCATTTCGCCTGGTGGCCTTGAGTCGCGCAGGCCGAACCACGTGGCCAGCCACACGCATCGCGGCCGTGTACATGATTTTTGTCTGCCTGATGCTCTGGATACTCCCTTTGTTTCCTGCGCAACCCAAACTCGCTCCCATTTACACTCGCGTTACGCACATGGTCCCACCGGCGTTTCCGTTGCTGTTGGTTTTCCCCGCCGCAGCCATTGATCTCGTTCTGCGCGGGGTCGGAGCGCCGAATTCCATTTCGGCGCGTTGGATACCAATGGCAGGCTCGCGCCGAAATGGAATTCGGCGCTCCGTAGAGGTGATCCCTGAGCCATTACGGCAAATGGCCCTTGCAGTTGCGCTCGGGGCGATTTTTCTACTGGTCTTCATGGCCGTCCAATGGTTCTTCGCAGAGTTCATGCTTTCGTCTTACGCCAAGAACTGGTTCTTTGCCGGTGACCGCTCGTTCGGTTACGGTGCAGGCGCCGGGGACTGGCGCACACGATTCTGGCATCAGGATGCGTCGCGACCTGGCGCTGACCTTTTGAGTTTTTCCAAAGTTTTGTTCTCGTGGGCTCTGGCCGCGGTGGCGTCCTGGGTCGGCCTCATTTGGGGCGGTTGGATGCGAAAGGTCCAAAGGTGAGACGGGGGAAACCGAAACCCGAATGTCGAAATCCGAAACGAATCCGAATCAGAAGCCCCTGGGAGCGCGGGCATTCCTGACCGCGAAAGCACGCGACTGCAGCCACGCGGGCAAGATGCCCGCGCTCCCAGGCGGTTCATTCGAGCCCGCCTCACGCTCCACGCTCCACGCTCTCCACGCTCCACCGCCAGACCCACGTATTCTGTGGTCCGTGATTTGTGCTCTTCTCCTCTTCTCCGCCCCCGCCGCCCACGCCCACATCGGCAGCCCGGACGTCTTCTACGATGGCATGATCGGCCCCTACCCTGCCCGCGTGACCATCCGCATGCCCACTGTGGTGCCGGGCCGGGCCGAAATCATCGCCCGTGTGCAAGCGACTCAGCCGGTCCAGGTTTCGTTCCTGCCGCTCTACGCCCACACCTCCACCTCGAACGCGCCCCCGCCTGATCCAGGTGTCCTGGTGAACGGCGAAACCAACCTGTACACCGGCGAGTTGTGGCTGATGAGTTCTGGCGGCTACAGCATCAACGTGCAGATCCACGGCGACGCCGGCGCCGGCTCGGTCGAAATCCCAGTTACCTCGGTGGCGACCAAACAGTTGCCCCTGCCATTTGGGTTGGGAAAGCTTCTGCTGGCGCTTGGAGCGATCCTGGTTTTCGGCGGATTGGCCATTGTGTCGGCCGCCGCGCGCGAGAGCATACTCCCTCCAGGTGCAGTGCCCGGTTCCCGTGAGCGGCGAAACGGCATCGTGGCCGGAGCGGTTACCGCTCTCATATTTGTCCTGGCGCTGGCGGGTGGCAAAAAATGGTGGTCGGTGGAAGAACAGGACTTTCGCAGGCATTTGCGCGAAGGCGCCTGGCCGGACCTGACAGCCGGTGTGCGAACCGAGGGCTCGCAACACATTCTGCTCCTCAATTTCGGCGAACAGAGTGCGCCGCGCGATGCCTACCTTTCGCTACTACCTGATCACGGCAAGCTCCTGCACCTCTTCCTCATACGCGAACCTGACCGCGACATACTGGCGCACCTGCATCCGATTCGCAAAGCCGGAAAAACTTTTGAAGCCGCCTTGCCGCCAATACCACCTGGCAGTTATCGCATATTCTGCGATCTGACCTTGGAAGACTCGGGCATGAGTTCCACGGCCACTAATTCCGTCGAAATTCCTCCCATCCCACGAGACACTGGCGCGGCAAACGTGCTGGAATCCGATCCCGATGATTCGTGGGCTGTTGCTGCAGTGCCAGGGGCGGGGACGGTTTTTCGCCTGGTTGACGGCACTGAGTTCGAATGGAAACGAAAGCCGCCCCTGCATGCAAAAGAAGAAGCCGGCTTACGATTCCAGGTCCGCACCGCCACCGGTGAACCCGCCGACCTGGAACCGTACATGGGAATGTTATGTCATGCCGCAGTCCTTCGCGCCGATGGAGCAGTATTCGCGCATCTGCACCCTTCCGGAAACTATTCCATGGCCGCCCAAGCCTTCTTCGAGAGCAAGTTCCAGCGTGAACAAAATGGCAACGGGACTGAGGCCGCCGCCCCACCCGCCCCAATGGACCACGCCGCCATGGGCCACATGCACCATGCCCACTCCTCCAGCGGAACTTCCGAAGTCTATGTGCCCTATGAATTTCCCACCCCAGGCGATTACCGCATTTGGGTACAATTCAAAATCAAAGGCCAAGTCCTGACCGCCGTCTTCAATGCTACGGTATTGTAAGTGAGCACGGAGATGCATCGCGTAGGGAGGCGATTAGAAATGCCATTCGCGTCGCGTAGCGACGCCTGAAAGGCGCTGAACGTAAGAGGCAAGCAGTTTCAGGCTGTCGCTACGCGGCGCTGGAAACCCGTTGTGCCCTGGGTCCGTGGCTGAAGCCCACGGCTACCGTCAATAGCCGCTACGCGGCTCTGCCTCTCACGAGCCGACCCACACCCGCGCCTGCTCCGCTTCAGTCGTATCGAAGTACCGCACCTTGGCCGTCGTAAACGGCTTGCAGAACACCGCCATCCCGTGCTGCCATTTGCTCTCTCCAACCAACGCCAGCCGCTCTATATCTTTGAAGTGCTTAACGTCGAACCGGATGTCTTCCCACAGCGCACCGGCCGTCCAGCCATGAAAGTCGTGCATCTGAACCAACATCCGAATTTTGCCGTGCTCTTTGACCAGGCGCTCCACAATTGGCACGAACTGCTCATAATCTTCTTTGGCAAGCTTGCCGGTCAGTTGAATTACCACCACTTTACCGCCATTGGTGGCATTGACGACCACACCGCTCATTTCTTTCACTTCGTTCATATTTGGATCCTCCGTTTAACCTCTTCTAACTCAATATAGCGCATTTTGGCATCAATTCCGCTCTATTTTACCTGGCTGCCCATGAAACGCCGCACCCTCAGAAAACATCACAACGGTGGACGATCCGATCACCACCATGTCTATGTCGTGCTCCTGGACCAGGCCGTCTGCAAACTCCGCCGCGTTCGCGCTGAAAACCCGGACCGTGATCCGTCCAAACCCTGTGTCTATGTTGGAATGAGCGGCTTAACGCCACCCTGAGCGCTTTGCAAATCATAAGGGAGGCACCAAAGCGGCCCGGGTGGTCAAACAATTCGGCATACGCCTCCTCCCGGAGATTTACGAGCACCTAAACCCAATGCCCTACGAGGCGGCAGCCGAGATGGAGAAGGACTTGGCTGAGGATTTAAGGAAAGCCGGTTATACGGTTACAGGTGGGCATTGAAGGTTCCGTGAACGTGTTGGGGAGGATTAAGAGTAAGAGAAAGATTAAGATTAAGAGTTGTTGCCGCGATTGGGAGGGGTAATGGCAGGGGAGCGGTTTTATCCGTCCATCCGTCCAGAGGCCGGTAAATACGAGGTATGATTGGGTTTTTATCCGTCCAGTCATTCCGTCCAGTGGACGGATAGATCCGTCCACTGGGCGTGTTTGGATGGTTTCATTTTGCCGGAAGTGCTTCAGAAGGGCGTCCTGGGGAACATAGCGTTTAAAGAGGTCCACGATATCATCCCTGAGGTAGCCTTTGGCCTGGATGCCGTTGCGAAGCAGGTTTCGAGTTCTGACGCCGTAGGGGCGTAGCTGGCGAGAGAGCCAGCGTTCAGTGACCCGGCTTCCCGTGAGCGACTCAGCCCATGGGCGGTCGGTATCCTCGTTTAAGCAAGCAACCAGGTCCCGGCTGAAGACTCCGTCCTCCTTGGTGGCCGAAAAGAGGAGGAGGAGGTCTAAAAGCAATGAGTTGAACGGGCTGCTCTCGGTTGAAGAGGAACTGAGGTTGAGTGCAGCGTCGCGGGCTAGACTGGGCCATTGGGCGCCGGCCAGGTCGGCGATGACCAGCAACGGCTCCCAAATATCGGCGGCGCGGTCGTTGAGGGCAGGTGGAATCTGCGGAGTCGAGGTACGGATAACATCAGCATTGTCTTTCACGAAGCGCAGGCAGCGACGCCGCAGGCCGGCGCCATCGAGGGAGCGCAGGCGCTCACAAGTCTCCGACTGCGACTTACGTTGCATACGGATGATGATGCAACGGTCGGACAGAGTCTCTGGGAGGTTCCCAATGGCGGCCATGACCTTTGGGCACCAGCAGGAGAACCGGGCGAGCGGGGTGCGGGTTTGAGAGGTGGATAGGACGGATTTGGGTTGCTGGATTTCGCGCTGATTGAGGGCGGCGATAGTGGCTCTCATGCGTGAAAAGGCATCGGAGGGAAGCAGAGGGTCGGGAGTTGGGGGGTCGGGGCTTAGGGGGCGACGAAGAGGAGGAGCCGCCTTCGCTATGATTCGGCGCGCCAAGCGAAGTGGAGGACGAAGTTTTCGCGATGCCGGCTTTAGTCTGATTTCCGACTCGGACGACATAAGCAGTCTTTCGGCTATAGCCGGCATTGAGGATCCCGCGCCGCTCGTCGTTGGCTTGCAAAAAAGTGTCCGCCTCATCAATGAGCAGCGTAGGCCGGGCATCTTCGATAGTTCGGAACAGAGCCGGCGGACTGATATTTGCGGCCACTACGGGCCGATTCACTAACTCCGAGAGAACCGCCAGCAGAGTCGTTTTCCCGCAACGCTTCTCTGGCGACTCCAGCCCGAGATAGGTGCTGACATCGCGCAACTCGAACGCGTAAGTATGCACGATCCACAGCGCCAGTGTTTCAGGCGCGCATTTTGGCAGCACCACGAACCGTCTGATCACCGCGGCCAATTCGTCCAGCAGCAAGGCTCCATCTACAGGCTCGTGCCAGGGCTCGACCGGTGCCGTGTGCAGTAGCTGATCCACAGAATTGGAGTGGAGGTTTGTTGAGGACGCCGGAACAGAGTTTGTGTTTTGGTTCATAATTATTTTTCTTTTTTTGGAAAAGCATGCCAGAGGAGGTAGGACAAAAACTGTCCCACCCTCGAAAATGATTTTCTTCAATAAATGAGATATTTGAATCGGGATGGCCCAAATCGTGCTTGCGGCATCCGCTCTCTCCTCATTAGCCCCGCGGTTTTAGCCCCTTAGATGCGACGCGGCACGGAGATAAGCCAGTCCACCTGGAAATTCTCACACCCCGTTTGAACGGGCGACGGCTTGTGGGGGACGACGTGAGGAGTCCCTTGCGATCGCGCCGCCAGAAAGGGACTCCTCACGTCGTCCCCTACGGCGGGTGGGAAATATTCAGGTTCAACGGTTTCAAATCCTAAACCGCTAGTCCCAGAAGCTTGCCCGGATTTCCATAAGTATGTCGTAGTACCTCCAGGCCGCCGGCGGATTGGGCTCCTGTTTGTGGTCAGGTTTCAGAACGAGCCCTCCTGTCGCCAGCAACACTTTTTCCACGTCCGGATTTTGTCGGACCTTCTCCCACGTCGCCTCCTTGATGAGCCGGTAGTGTTCTCCAGGCGTCGGGGGCCGATATTCCATTCTGCGGCCTTCAAAGGTTACCCAGGTAATGCCCATTTTTTGCATATTGGCCGAGGCAAGCGTGCCGGCCTTTTTGGCTTCGAACCCAGTAAGCTGCCCGACTTGCTCGCGAGTATAATCCCATTTGGTCCCGGGAAAATTCGCCCGGGGATCATTTTCGCTTTCCGGATACTTCATCATCTGCCAAAAGCCCTCGAGGCTCGCATACCGTTTGCCGCGAAAAGTGAAAGGCGTGGCCGCAAAGTTGGAGAGCAAACCCAGTTCATTGCGCTTGGAAAGAATAACCTCTCCCGGTCCCGCCTCTTGCGGCAAAATTTCCCAATCCGGCGCTCCCTCTTTTGGCGCGGCCGCCCACCAATGTGCCGGGTAAGCCGCATCGGGCGAAGGTCGCAGCACACAATCGGGCTCCTTACAAGCGCAACGGCACCCGCCCCCGAGGCACACCAAACCTATGGCGACAATGAAAAGGCCAATCTTGCCTAAAACCTCTGCTTCACGTTTCACGTTTCACGTTTTATTCTTACGTGCGGAGCGCCGAACTCAGTTTCGGCGCGTCGGAAACCAGTGACGGGTTCGCGCCGAAATGGAATTCGGCGCTCCTCCGCAGCAGTACTTTCACAACCTCTTTTCATCCGCATCTATGTAATCTACAAAACAACGGATGTCATCCCGATGCGCCAGTCCCGCATTTTCTTTGCGCATCTTGAGCCGCGCTTGCATTTCGGCATCGTCCGGCCTGGGATAATTCAACATTCGTTCCCGGTGTGCCGCCTTGACGGACTCGGGCTTCTTCACGTTTTTCAACACCCAATCACACACCTCGCCGTCGGTGATCGAGTTCCGGACCACGTCCATGAACTTCTGCGCATCCACACCAGCCGTTTCCAGCCACAGACCGTCAAAGCCTTTGCAGAAATTGGGTTGGTAATCGGGATGCAGTTTGCCGGCAAGGTGCAGACGGACTTTGTCAATAAGCCGCGGCAGATGCATCCATCCTGCCATGGTTTCGCGGGGACTTCGGGGATAAATGATGTCGCTCATGGGTGGATGGTAGCCGACGTCGGCGCGTTTTCAACTGGTTCTGAACGCCTGGCTCGGAGCGCCCAACTATGTTGGGCGTGTTCATGCGCCCTCGGTAGCATCCAGGTCGCGCCCAACGGAGTTGGGCGCTCCTTTGCTCAAAGCCTGCGAGCGCGGGCATCTTGGCCGCGAGAACAACGGGCTGCAAACCCGCGGGCAAGATGCCCGCGCTCCCAGGCGGGACCAGTGACAAAGTCTGCGTAAGTTCTTTTCGGCCTGCTAATCCCATAGGGATGACAGAAAATACCCCAGCGTTTCACTTCAACGCTGGGATTATCGTTGGAAGCGGAATAAGTCCCGTCAGGGACGACAGAATTCTGTCGTCCCTGCGGGACTTATGGCGTTCGAGCGCGCCTACCCAGCGTTGAAACGCTGGGCTATTGTCTGTCGTCCCTCCGGGACTAGGGCATTTGAAAAGTTGGTGGCATTAGATTGGAAACCCGCGATACAGCACATCGAATCTGCGCTATGGACTTTGTCACTGGCCCTGGGGGAATACGGGCATCTTGCCCGCGTGTCTGCAGCCAGTTGCTCTCGCGGGCAAGATGCCCGCGCACCCAGGCATCAGGCGGTGGTTGAACGCCGCTTGGCTTTTTGGTAAACTGACTGCGAATTGAAGATTCCCTCCAGCATACGGTTTCGACTTGCTGCCTTAGCGATTGCAGCGGCGGTGCTGGGCGCGTTGATCATTGCCATAACCCTGGCATTGCAGAACAAATCAACGGCCATTCGGAAATGGCTGAGCCTCCAGGATACGGAGAGCTTCGGCATACAAGACCATTTCAAAGACAAGTTCCGGCTTGCCAACGCCCACATGCGCCGCTTCGGCACCACGGAGGAGCCGGCGGCCTGGGACGAGTTTCTCAAGGCCAGCCAGGATCTCAAAACCTGGATTGACGACCAGGCTGGCCGGTTAACGAACGCCAACGAAAAGGCAACTCTCAAGAAATTGGATAGCGCCTGGGAGGCCTATATGCGGCAAGCTCAGATTGTCCGCCGCGTGGCGGCCACCAACCCAGTTGTGGGTGTGACTCTCGCCGAATATAACGATTTCACCGATCAATCCCGCAAATTCCTTGATCTGGGCCAGGACCTGGCCCGCGCTCATTACGAATCCCGCAACCTCGGGCTGGCGCAAGCTCACCGGCTGCTGACGGACATGCGCTACACCGTACTCGTGTTGGTGGCGCTGTTGTTGTTGTTCGGCTTGGCGCTGGCTTTGACGGTCTATCGAAATCTTATAGCGCCGTTGCGCGTGCGGCTGGCGCAAAGCGAACAACTGGCGCACCGCAATGAAAAGCTGGCTTCTCTCGGGTTGCTGGCCGCCGGCGTAGCTCATGAAATCCGCAATCCTCTGACGGCGATCAAAACAGCCGCCTTCAGCCAGCAGAAACGGTTCCCCCAAGGCTCCCCTCAACGCGCCGATGGCGAGATCATTGAACATGAAGTCTCGCGGCTTGAGCGCATCGTCAATGAGTTCCTTCACTTCGCGCGTCCGGCCAGGCCAAATCTCACCCCTATTCTCGCCGATGAGCCGTTGCGGGAGGTTGAAATCCTGCTCGCGCCTCAATTGGCCCAATCGAATATACAACTGGTCCGCGAGCCATCCGGCCCTTTGGCCATTCGCGCCGATGCTGCGCAGCTAAAACAGGTTCTGATCAATCTGGTGCAGAACGCCGCCGAGAGCATCGAGCGCGGCGGCACGATCTGGCTCCGCTCGCGGCATGGCCGCAAACGGCTTGGGGATGGCGAGCGGGAGGTCGTCGTTTTGGAAGTGGCTGACACCGGCCGTGGCATCTCGCCGGAAGCGCAGAAGCGACTCTTTGATCCTTTTTTCAGTACAAAAGAGAAAGGGACCGGGCTCGGACTCGCCATTGCCTCGCGAATAGTCGAACTGCATGGCGGCGCGCTACAGTATCAGACTGAGGTAAACCGCGGCTCGACCTTCGGTATTATCTTGCCGCGTGTGCCCACGGTGGATGGCGAATGACGCCGCCTTATCCAAAACTTAGTCGAGAACTTGATCGAAAACTTAGTCGAAGCGATCCGGGGAGCGGCTCGGCGCATCTTGAATGTACGGTCAGCCGGGACATTCGCCCCCACGCGCGCCGGGTGAGGGCACCCGGCCTACAGGAGCAGCGGTTTCACCCTGTAGGCCGGGTGCCCTCACCCGGCGCTTTGGGCATGTGCTCCAACCAAACAACGGCACTTTCCAGATACGCTCGAGCAAGCAGGCCCGCCCCGCATTTGGATTAGTAAAAACCCAGACTGAGGTTACAATTGCTCGGAACGCATGAGCCGCTCCGCCAAAATCCTGCTGATTGACGATGACCCCGGCATCCGTGAGACACTGCGCCGCGTGCTGGTGGAGGAGGGCCACAGCGTGGCTTTGGAGCAGCGCGGTGACCACGGCCTGGCCCGGGCCAGTAAAGAGGCATTCAATCTTATCATAACGGATTTGAGGATGCCCGGCCTCAACGGATTGGAACTTGTGCGCCGGCTGCACGCAGCCCAGCCGCGATTGCCCATCATTTTGGTCACTGCCTTCGGCACCACTGAGACGGCTATCGAGGCAATGAAATACGGCGCTTACGATTACCTGCTCAAACCGTTTGAGGTCCCGCAACTCCTGGAATTAGTGCGCAAGGCCGCAGATAGCAACCGCTTGATGTCCGAGCCGGTGGTGTTGGGTAATACCGGCGCGGCGAGGGATGCCCTGGTGGGCAAAAGCGCTGCCATGCAGTCAATCTACAAGGAGGTCGGCCGGGTGGCGTCCAAACCCGTGAACGTGCTTATCCGCGGAGAAACCGGCACGGGCAAGGAACTGGTGGCCCGAGCCATCTATCATCATAGCGACCGCGCGGATGCTGCTTTCGTAGCCATCAATTGCGCCGCCATTCCCGAAACCTTGCTCGAAAGCGAACTGTTCGGTCATGAGCGTGGCGCTTTTACGGGTGCGGAGGAGCGGCGCATTGGGCGATTCGAGCAAGCAGACCGTGGCACGATCTTCCTGGACGAGATCGGCGATATGACTCTGGGCACCCAGGTCAAATTGATGCGCGTGTTGCAGGAAAAATGCCTTCAACGCCTCGGCGGAAAGGAAACCATCAGCGTGAATGTGCGTGTCCTGGCGGCTACTCATCACGATTTGGAGGGCGCGATTGCTCAACGGCGGTTCCGCGAGGACCTTTATTATCGGCTCAGCGTCGTTGTTATCACGCTGCCTCCACTCAGGCAGCGGCGGGAAGACATTCCGGAGCTGGTTCGCTACTTTCTTCAGAAACATGGGCCCGATCTCGGAAACCCACGCCCCTCGATTCATCCGGAGGCGATGCAGTTTTTGCAAAACCAGCACTGGCCGGGCAACGTTCGCGAGTTGGAAAATGTCATTCGCAAGGCAATCCTGCTGGCCCAAAGTTACACGATCAACGCCGACCATGTGCAAACGGCCCTGAACCGCTCGGCTGAACCGTCCGCCGATGCGCCCAGCGCTTTCGGCGAATACGTGGACGAGTTGCTTGCAGCCGCCCAGCGAGGCGATCTGCAAAATGCTCACGCTCGGATTCTCGACACCGCCGAGCGTGAGGTGTTTGCCCGCGCCATCAAGCAGGCCCAGGGTAATCAGGCCAAGGCCGCCCGCTGGCTCGGTGTCTCCCGCGTGACCATGAAGGCGAAGCTCACGCAGTTTGGCCTCCATCCCGCCCAAGAGGAACAGTGAGCCGTTTGATCAGACTTGTCAGGCCGATCCGACCGGTCCGAATGGTCTGACGAAATTAAGATGGCCGATATCGTTCTTACTACACTCAACGCGAAATACATCCACGCCGCGTTCGGCCTGCGTTACCTGATGGCGAACCTGGGCCCACTTCGTTCAAAGGCCAGGATCATTGAGTTCGACATCCACCACCGGCCCCTTGACATGGCAGAGGCTCTGCTCGCTCAAAATCCATCAATCATCGGCTTTGGCGTGTACATCTGGAATGTGGCTCCCACCACTGAAGTGATCGCCGCCCTCAAGCGCCTGCGACCCGATGTCATCATTGTCATCGGCGGGCCGGAGGTTAGTTACGAAATCGAAACCCAGGCGATTGCTCAATTAGCCGACTACGTCATCACCGGCGAAGCGGATCTGAAATTCGCCGAACTTTGCCATCAACTTCTCTCGGGGCAACTGCCCGATTCGAAAATCCTCGCGGCGGATTTGCCCGATTTTTCCCAACTAACACTCCCTTACGAACTGTACGACGAGCAGGACATCGCTCATCGGATCATCTATGTCGAAGCCTCCCGCGGTTGTCCGTTCACTTGTGAATTTTGCCTATCCTCGCTCGATATTCCTGTCCGGCAAGTCCTGCTCCCAAAGTTGCTCCAGGAAATGCAACGCCTTTTGGATCGAGGTGTGAAGCGCTTCAAATTTGTTGATCGCACCTTCAATTTGAACATCGCGGTCAGCAAGGCTATTCTTGAGTTTTTTCTCGACCGCTATAAGCCAGGCTATTTTTTCCATTTCGAGTTGATCCCTGACCGGCTCCCGGCAGCGCTCCGGGAAATCATCGCACAGTTTCCACCCGGCGCTCTTCAATTTGAGGTAGGCATCCAGACCTTCAACGAACAGGTGGGCACTTTGATCAGGCGCAGACAAAACTATCAGCGTCTGGAGGAGAACCTGGCTTTTCTGCGCGACTGCACGGATGTCCACGTGCATGCAGATCTCATCGCCGGTTTGCCTGGAGAATCCCTGGAAAGCTTTGCCGCTGGTTTCGATCGTCTCGTGGCGCTCAGTCCGCAGGAAATCCAGGTCGGCATTCTGAAACGTTTGCGTGGCACTCCAATCGTACGCCACGACTTCGAATGGCAAATGATCTACAACCCGCAGCCGCCTTACGAGATCCTGCAACACAAATTAATAGACTTCGCCACGATGCAAAAACTTCGCCGGTTCGCCCGCTATTGGGACCTGATCGCCAACAGCGGCAATTTCGTAGAAACGACGCCGCTGCTCTGGGGGGTGGGGACGGCCTCGTCCCCACATTCTTTGCCTGTCTCCCCATTTCACGCGTTCCTGCGCCTCAGTGAATGGCTCCTTACTCGTGCCGGACGGACAGACAGCATTGCCCTGGTTCGCCTGATGGAACTACTTTTCGATTACCTGTCCGGCGAACTTAAACACGATCCCGCGCACATCGCTGTGCCCCTTTGGCGAGACTACTGTCGCGGCGGTCGCCGAGATAAGCCCTTATTCCTGAGGCCCTACCTTTCCGCTGCTCCGGAGATTCCGCCCGCCAACCGTCGCCCCGATCTTCCAAGACGTCAGGCGAGGCATTTGGCAGATTTATAACGAGGTCGGCTTAACTGACTTTTAATCCCGTAGGGATGACAGAAAATAGCCCAGCGTTTCAACGCTGGGTTAATGGCCGGAAGTTGACTAAGTCCCGCAGGGACGGCAGAACCATTTTTCTGTCGTCCCTACGGGACTTAAGGCACTCAATCGCTCCCGACCCAGCGTTGAACCGCTGGGCTATTGTCTGCCGTCCCTCCGGGACTACACAGAATGGGCGTTACAGCAATGGCTGAGATGCTTTGAGCAGGCCCAGCTCGAATTGGGTTTGGCGCCAGCGGCGGCGTTCGGAGCAGGTGCGCACGGGGACGGCGCCGCTGGAGTAGTAGGCCAGGATGGCGCTGCGGATATCGGATTCAATTTGGAATTGCGGATGGGATCGGGCTGGCGGAGGCAATCTGTAACTCGCACGCCACGAGGAGTCGGCGTTTTTGGGAGAAGCCAGAGGCGAAGTTGACGATCCGTCTTCGGCAAAGATGTGATGCGGAGGTCGAGCGCGGTGATGAGCACGGTGCTCGGGTGATGTGGTCTGCAGATAAAGCTCATGGACAAGCTGGGCGAAAGTTTTGTCGCAAAGCCGGTATTCGCCAGGACTGGTCCTCATTCCGGTGTCGAGGTCATGATTAGGCGCGCGCAGGTTGCCGCGCCCAACTTCCAGCAGCAGGCCGCGGTAATTCTCGACGGTTTTATTGATGCTCTTAAGGTAAAGATCTTCCGTTTGCGTGTTGGGGATGTTGAAAGCGAGCGCTCCGAAGGGGCCGATCTTCGGAATACAACGCAAACAGAAAGTCAGGATGCGATGCGGAATGGTTGGGTGGCGGTATTCGCGCCCCCACTCGCGCTGGTACTCAGCTCGGGAAAGATAATAACGAAAGAGTCGGTGTTCAGCGTTCGGGGTTTCGTGGAGCTGGGCAATGTCCGGCTTTTTCCATTCGATGGCCGCGCGAGTGATTTCCGGGATGACCTTGCTCACGGCGCGGCGCAGGGTTCCGATGGCCAGTTCTTCGTTTTCGAGCACCGACCGAAGGGTTAAGCCGTAGGTTTGAAAGAAAGTCCGTTCCAGCAGGGGTTTGGACACTGCGAAACCGATGAAATCATGGTACTGATCCGAGGTGTACCGGTGCTTGGCGACCTGGACGAGATCGAAACCGAATTCGGTGCGGATGTGGGCCTTGGTACACTCTTCATAAGTGACCTCCGGCCCGTAGCGGGCCTGAAGTTTCGGAAAGGAGAGCGCGACAGCGCGATTCACAGAGGGATGGCCGGCAATATCCGCCGCATAGTGCGATAGCGACCCGAGCGCAAAAGCATATTCGTTTAAATTCTGAGATTCATGAATGAGGTTCACGACAAAATCCCCAGTTCGGACGTAATGGAGCAGATCGGTGAAAAAACGGTTGCCGAAAGGCATGTAGCCCATGTCATAAATGAGACAGCCCCCGTAGGAGTAAGCATGAGCGCGAAGCAGGTCGTCGCGACTGGCTGACGGGAACCGCTTCAGCAGTAAAGGCTGGATGTCATCGTGCCAGAGTAAATCCACGATTTCTTCGTGTGTCAGGAGGGAATAGGCGCTGGCACGGAACGGGAAGAGGGCGAAAAGAAATAGGGCAGATAAGAGATGGAGGATCGAACCGCAGCGTGAAACGTGAAACGTGAAATGTGGAACTTGAAACGCCTTCGCCCGCCTCCGGCGTAACAAGTGCGCGAAAGGTGATGGAAGAAATCTGCTCGCAATAGCGGCAGATGCTGGGTGCTGGATGCTGGATCCTTCCTTCCCGATGCTGGTCGCTGGATGCACTAATCAAATAACCGATGAAATTGCAGCAGGGACAAGAGAGGGAAAAGCCCTACGAATGACCACGAGACCACGAGACTACAAGACCACAAGACGACAACCGTTCTCCGTCCCCATTTAACCTTTTTTAACTCATTTAACTCATTCAACCCTTCGCCAGTAGCCAGTAGTTAGGCTTCTAACGAGCAACCCTCAATCGGTCCCATTTAACTTATTTAACTCATTTAACCTATTTAACCTTTGCTCAGTGGACCGTATCAGTGGTCTTGTGGTCCTGTGGTCTCGTGGTCTTGTTGTCTTGTTGTCTGGCAGTCCTGGCCTGAAAGACCCAATTGGGTTTTTCGGTGTGGCTCCAGAAATAGGTCTCGAATCCACGCAGAGTAAGGCGCACGTGAAAATGGTAGTCAAGCATTTCGTGCCAGGCTGCAGCGGGAGTCCAGTCCTCAAAGTAAATTCGATAGAGACCGAGCACCAGGCTGGTGCGGTCTTCGCTTAAATAACAGTGCAAGAAAATGGGTCGCAGCGAAGGATCGCTCAGAACAAGAAGTGCCTGCCGCACACGTTTCTCGCGGGGAGCCAGTGGCGAAGCGAGGATGGGTACGTTGCGATACATTATGCCGTTGTCCCGGGCGAGCTTTCTTTCGGGGCGTATGTCCCATGGCAAGGTTTCCAAGCTGAGCACGGTGCGAACGCCTCGCTGGTGCAGCAGATCGAACTGCTCCTGGGAGTGGGGTTTGCAACCAAGAAATATGCCAGGCGCGAATTCTTTGATTTCGAATTTCTTGGGCGGAGTTGTGCAGCCTGTCGAAAAGACCACCAGACCACTGACCACGAACCACAAGACTACAGACCACAGACCACAGACCAGGGACCTTTGAAAAAAGTTAAATGAGTTGAATTGGTTAAATAAGTTAAATGAGGAGCACCACCGACGGCGGGCCGCTATGAAGAATAGCCAATAGCCAATAGCCGATAGCCATCGGGCGACCCGCACTTTGGACTTTTTGTGCACCGAAGCCTTGGCGCAGGAGGATGGAATTTGGACTTTGGACTCCCCGGCCACTATTAAACCCATTCCTCGAAAAACGAGAATTGCAAATTGAGAATTGGTCGTTGGGTAGGTAGGTTTTCTCCGCCATGTTTCGTCCCTGCATAGATCTGCACGAGGGCAAAGTGAAGCAAATCGTGGGCGGGACTCTGGAGTCCAAAGTCCAAAGTCCAAAGTCCAAAGCCCGAGGCCCGTTCTCCGCCATTAACGCTGCGGATGACAAGAGGTCCGCGGACCAGAGGACAGAGGAGGGAGTACAGGGTTCAGGGTTCAGGGTTCAGGGTTCAGATGTCAGTGGTCAGTGGTCAGTGGTCAGTGGTCTGGGTGAAGGGGGGCTACGAACCAATTTCGTTTCCGATAAGCCCGCGACGTGGTACGCAGCTCTGTATAAAAAAGATGCGCTGAAAGGAGGCCATGTGATTATGCTGGGTCCCGGAAACGAGGTAGAGGCGCGTTCGGCGCTGGCCGCGTATCCGGGCGGGCTACAGATTGGAGGAGGAATCAACCAGGAGAATGCATCGGTGTGGCTGGACGCGGGCGCCTCGCATGTGATTGTGACGTCGTGGGTTTTTCGAGAAGGGACACTAGATTGGCAGCGGCTGGGAAGGCTGTTGAAGGCGGTTGGCAAAGAGCGGTTGGTGCTGGATTTGAGCTGTAGGAAGAAAGTGTCAAGTGTCAGGTATCAGGTGTCAGGTAGTGAAAACTGGAGGTCGGGAGTCGCGGAGGAAGATTACTTTGTGGTTACGGATCGGTGGCAAAAATTTACAGAGCTTGCGATTACGAAGGCCACATTGCAGAAGCTGGCATGCTACTGCGCTGAATTTCTGATTCATGCGGTGGATGTGGAGGGCTTGTGCAGTGGTATAGATCGCGAGTTGGTTTCGAGGCTGGGACGATGGACCCCGATTCCGACCACATACGCTGGCGGGGCGAATTCATTGGAGGATCTGGAGGAAGTGACGCGACTGGGAAAAGGAAAATTAGACCTGACGATAGGGTCGGCACTGGATATTTTTGGAGGAACAGGCGTGAGGTACGCTGATGTGGTCGAGTGGAATCGCAGGCATGAAAGCGGTTAAATCGTTAAAAAGGTTAAAACGTTAAAACGGCGAAAAGGTCAAATCGTCCGAGCGTTGAAAGCTAAAGCAGCCAAAAGGTGAAAGCATAAGGCAATAAATGGCGCGAGCCGTGCATGTGCGGACAAGGCTGTCCGCACTCCTTTATCCGCAATGAACCCCCGAAAGTGGCTGAAGGAACATTCGCTAAAGGTGCTGGCGATCCGGGACACCCCGGAAGCCATCGCCGGCGGTGTGACCATTGGACTGTTGATTGGATTTTCGCCGCTGTTCGGCTTGAAGACGTTGCTGGCAATTTTTGTGGCGTGGGTGACGCGGTGCAACATTCTGGCGGCGGTGCTGGCAACGACGGTGCACGATATAGTCATTCCATTTATGTTCGCCATTTACATCTGGCAGTACGACATCGGGTTCTGGTTATTGAGCCAGCCTCATCGTTGGCCGCCCCCAATGTTGCACAAGCACCTCATGGAGGGCTTTTCCTGGCACAAGCTGGTAAAGGATTTCACCGGCTTTGGTATTCGGGCTTTGCTCGGTTGGGCGGTGTGCGCTTTACCGATCGCGCCGATGATTTATTTTCCGATTCGAAAGTTGGTCTGGCGGCATCAGGTCAAGAAGCAGCAGGAAACGGCGCCGGGCGCTTAAAGCACTTTTTCTAAACCGCTAATCAACGCTAATAAGCGCTAATCACTTTGTCCTCCGCTTTGTCCTGCACTTTGTCGTTCAGTGCGAAAGCGGTCCCGATGGATCGCGATGGATCGGGACCGCAGTCCAAGACGCTGGCGCGCCGGATAATGCGCCGCGACATGCCGAAGGTTTTGGAGTGCGGAAGCCCTCTGCCGCTTTTCTCCGGAACGGCCGATGTGTTCCGCAGATTTAGTCGCGCCGGGGAGCTTGACTGATGTGGCCCGGCCACCAACAATCCAGCTAATGAAACTAAAATGCTCAGCGGTTCTCCTCCTTGTCGCACTCGCTTTCACTCAAGCGCGCGCCCAAACCAGTCCCGAGAAGCTCGAGGCGTTGTGCAAACCGCTGAAGGCGCCGAAGCCCGCGGGACTGCAATTGATGAAAGGTGATCGGCTGGCGATCTGCGGGGATTCCATCACCGAACAGAAGATGTATTCACGCATCATGGAGGACTATCTAACAATGTGCGTGCCGGAGTTGGAGATCTCGGTGCGTCAATACGGCTGGGGCGGGGAGCGGGCGGGCGGTTTTCTGGCGCGAATGACCAATGATTGCCTGCGCTTCAAGCCCACCATCGCGACGACCTGCTACGGGATGAATGATCATGAGTACCGGGCCTACGAAGAACGCGTCGGACAAACATATCGGGAAAAGTCCGAGGCTATCGTCGAGGCTTTCAAGGCTAACGGCGTGCGAGTGATTCAGGGCTCGCCCGGCTGCATCGGCAAAGTCCCGGGTTGGACCAAACATACGAACGATACGGTTGTGGACTTAAACGCTAACCTCTGCCACTTGCGTAATATCGGTATCGAGATCGCGGAAAACGAACAAGTGGGTTTCGCGGATGTGTTCTGGCCGATGCTGACCGCTGGCATGGAGGCGCGGCAGAAATACGGGCCGGACTATGCCATCGCGGGGAAGGACGGCGTGCATCCGGGGTGGGCAGGACATGCGGTTATGGCGTATGCGTTTTTGAAGGCGATGGGGTTGAAGGGGGAGATTGGGACTTTCACGGTGGATTTGAAGAAGAACACAATCAAACTATCGGAGGGGCATGAGTTGGTGTCCTCGAAGGACGGAGAGTTCGAGATCAAGAGTTCGAGGTATCCGTTTTGTGAATGTGCAGAACCTGGAACCGCGGCCGCGGGTTATCCGGTGTGCGGCAAGGATTCCTGGTCGAAGGATAGCAGCATCCATTCAGGAGCTGGTTTGGTGTCGTTCGACCCGGACCTAAATCGGCTCATGCTCGTAGGCAAGGGTGGCAAGGCGCAGCATTACACGGTGATTTGGGCGGGCGAAGCGAAGACCATTCGCGCGGAGCAGCTCGCCCGGGGAGTCAATCTGGTTGAACTCTTCCCCAACATTAATCCATTCTGCCAGGCTTTTGGGCGGGTTGATGGTGCGGTTGCGGCCAAGCAGGCGTTCGAGACAAAGGAGATTAAGGAGCTATTCCGCAGCTCGGATGCAAAGAATGATATGGAAGGTGTAGCGTCGCGGAGCGAGCAGGAACGCGCTAAATTAGTTGCGGCGATTAAGGAAGCTTTTGTGCCGGTGGTGCATAGGATCAGGATTGAGGCAGTGGATTGAAGGGGCACAGAATTTAAACCGCTAATTAACGCTAATAAACGCTAATCAGGGAGCACTTTGTCTTTCGCTTTGTCTTACACTTCGTCTTTTGTTTTTAGGTAGCAACCGAAACGACAAAAAGAGACAAAGTGAAAGACAAAGTGAAAGACAAAGTTACTCATAGCGGAGTGCCTGAATCGGATCCAATCTGGCCGCTTTCAGCGCAGGGAATAGCCCCGCAATGATCCCCACTGCTCCGCTGAAGGCAACTGCTACTCCAACCGCCACCGGTGTGATGACCGGCGAGTTGGAGGTCGGGCTCAGGTGCTCGAGGAGCCAGACGAATCCGAAGGAGGCGGCCACTCCCAGGGCGGCGCCGAGGAGGGAAAGGGCGAGGCTTTCGAGCAGGACCTGATTGAAAATATTGGCGCCGGTAGCGCCTACGGCTTTGCAGATGCCGATTTCGCGGATGCGCTCGTTGATGCTGGCGAGCATGATATTCATGATGCCGATGCCGCCTACGATCAGGCTGATCGCCGCGATGATGCCGCCGCTCATTCGGGCGTTATGAATCTGCTGGTTGATGCTCTGAAGTTGATTTTCCTGGGTCGTGAAAGCAAAGTCCTCGATGCCGCGATGGGTGAGCATGAGCACATTTCGGGCTTGTTGCAGGGCAGGCTCCAATCGTTCCAGTCCATTGACTTTCAGTTCGAGGTCCGAGAGGCGGAAGTCGGGAAGGTTGGTGGATTCGCCTGCTGAGCGGAATCTGATCCAGGCGGTTTTCAGCGGCATATAGAGCGTGTAGTTCTTTCGCCAAAAAACCCAGTTGCCGCGGCCGAAGCGGCCACCACCACGAGCGGGGCCGGCTGCCGTTTTGTGGCGCTGGTTTCGGGCAAGTTCACGCTGCTTTTTATCCTGCTCACTTTCATAATGGGCAAACATACCAACGATGGTGAATGGCTGACCGTTGAGGTTGATGCTCTGGCCGACCGGCACAATTTCGCTGCCGGTTTTCTGTGGTGAACCGAAAAGTTCATCGCGGATTCCGGTCCCGATGACGCAGACAGGACTGGCGTTTTCTTCGTCCATGTCCGTGAAAAACCTTCCGTGTTCGAGCGTGTGGAGGTTCATTTGGAGCACGTCCGGCCAGGCGCCGCAGATTTCAGCCGGGAAAACCGTTTTGTCCTCGTAGGTGACGGTCACTCCATACACCGCCATTTCGGGAGAAACCAGGCGCAAGAGTGGCGCGCTCCGGCGAAGGGCTTCCACATCGGCCATGGTGCGGCCAGTGGCTTGATCGGCAAGGTGCTCCTGTTCGGAAGGCACATCCTGGGCTTCCACAACGACTTTGTCAGCGCCGCCCATGGCGATCATGGTTTCGGTCATGCCGTTTTCCATCCCCTTGATGAGCGCAGTCATCCCGACGAGGCTGGCGACGCCGAGAATGATGCCCAGCATGGTCAGAAGCGAACGGAATTTGTGGGCGAAAATTTGTTTGAGGGCGTTGGCGAAGAGCATGGATGAAACGTTAATACGTGAAAAGGTTAAGGCGTGGCGCTTGCCTGCGGCTGCCAATCGGAAGAACTTCGTCTTTCACTTTGTCTTTCACTTTGTCTTGTTATTGTTCCTCGCTCTGGCCAAAGACAAAGCAAGAGACAAAGTGAAAGACAAAGTGAAAGACAAAGTGGAATTTAGTCATACCGAAGCGCCTGGATTGGATTAAGCCGCGCTGCTTTGATGGCGGGGAACAGGCCGGCGAGGATGCCGACGATCACACTGGAGACGAAGGCGAAAATTAAGGGGCCAACGCGGATAATCGGCGCGTTGTCCGTCGGTGAAACTGAGCTGAGTAAATGAACCAGTCCAACTGAGACGCCCAAACCGGCCAGGCCTCCCAGAACTGCGATGGCGAGGGATTCAGCCAGGATTTGAAGAAAAATATCGCTGGTGGCGGCTCCGACAGATTTGCGGATGCCGATTTCGCGCACGCGCTCCGAGATGCTGGCGAGCATGATGTTCATGATGCCAATGGCGCCGACCAAAAGACTCACGCCGGCAATGAGACCGCCGCTCAGGCGGGCGTTGTGGATAAAGACCTTGATTTGGTCGGCCCAGTCTTCCTGGGTAAGAAACGTGAAATCCTCGATCCCCTTATGGGTGGTCATCAGCACATTGCGGATTTGCTGGAGCGCCTCGCTCAAGAGATTGACGTTGGCGATCTTGAGTTCCAGCCGGGACAGGCGCGGGTCGCCGGTGGCCCCTTCGATGGTCCGGGAAGTCTTGCCGGAGGAGATCGCCAACTGTGTAGCGCCGTACCGGAACTTCATCCAGACGGTGTTGAGCGGGAGATAAACGGTTTGATTTTTGAAAGTGAAAACGTAGCCGCCTCGAGACGCTCTCCAGCCGCGGTCGCGTCCGATGCCTTTGCGGGACGGGTGTTTGGCCTCGCTCGCGGCCAGGAGCCTGGCCTTGCGGTCCTGCTCGCTTTCGTAATGTTCGAACATGCCGATAATAGTGAATGGCATGCCGTTGATGAAAACGGTTTCGCCGACAGGGATAATTTCCCTGCCAACTTTCTCGGGGGAGCCCCAGAGTTCGTCGCGCGTTGCCGTGCCAATGACGCAAACGTTTCGGGCCATCTCATCGTCCAATTCATTGAACATTCGCCCATGGGCAATGACATGTTCATTGAGCAGGCACGCTGCTGGCCAAACGCCGCTGACATTCCAGGGGCGGTAGGTTTTGCCGTTGGCCGAGAAGGTGGCCGAGAGGCGCATCTCGGGTGAGAATTGAGTAACCAGCGGCGCGCTTTGCTGGAGTGCTCGGACGTCATTGAGCGTCACGCCCACAGCCTCATCACTGAGATGCCGTTGTTCGACAGGAATGTCCTGGGGAACCACGCGGACTTTTTCAAGCCCACCGATTGCAATCAAGGCTTCCCTGGCTCCCTTTTCCATTCCAGCCACAAGGGCCGACATTGCGACCAGGCTCGATACGCCCAGAATCACCCCTAGCATCGTCAGCACGGAGCGGAATTTGTGGGCTAGGATTTGGTTGAATGTGGCCGCTAGTAACATGAATGCTCCGGTATCAAAAAGAGTTTATAACCACGGATGAACACGAATAAAACTTCGCACTCCGAACCTCAAACCAGCTTAAAACCACTCCTAAGTTCAAACTCCAGAGAGCGGCGCCAAAGTGAGGGTTGGAAATTGAGGCTTGGGGCTCATTTGGCATTCGAATTTTGATATTTGAGGATTTCCTCATCCGTGTTCATCCGTGTTCATCCGTGGTTAGAAAAGGCTTTCGTTCTACAATGCCGCCGAAGCCAAACCTTGCTTGGCGGGGGACGGTGCCGTCGGCCGCAGCTCATCCACAATCTTCCCATCCCGAATTTCGATACGGCGCGGGGTGACGGCGGCTATTTTGGAATCGTGAGTAACAAGCACGATGGTGCGACCCTGCTGGCTGAGGTCGCGAAACAGGCTCAGGATGGCGTGGCCGGTTTGAGAGTCGAGGTTTCCGGTTGGTTCGTCAGCGAAAATGATGCGTGGACTGTTGACCAGGGCGCGGGCGATGGCTGCGCGTTGTTGCTGACCCCCGGAGAGTTGGCTGGGCCGGTGTTTGGCGCGATTAGCCATTTCGACTGATTCCAGGGCTGCAAGCGCGCGCTTGTGTCGTTCCCGAGCAGGAATGCGGCTGTAGATCATTGGTAATTCGACGTTTTGGAGAACATTCAAGCGGGGAAGTAGATTAAAAAACTGGAACACAAATCCCAACTTGCGGTTTCGAATGGCCGCAAGCTGGCGCGCAGAAGCGTCCTGGATCATCACTCCATCCAGTTTAACGGTCCCCTTAGTAGGCGAATCCAGGCAGCCGAGGATGTGCATGAGGGTGGATTTGCCGCTACCCGAAGGTCCCACTATGGACATGAACTCGCCTTCGGCTATATCCAAGGTCACATCGTCCAGCGCCCGGATTTCCTCGTCGCCCAGGCGATAGATTTTACTGACGTTGCGAAGTTCGACGAGGGCCATGGGAACGGGGGAGCGTGGAGAGCGTGAGGAGTGTGAGGAGCGTGGAGCGTGATGCGTGATGCGTGATGCGTGAAACGTGAAACGTGAAACGTGAAAGTTTGGCTGTCGTCTATTCGCTATCGCACGGACGCGGGATTACTGACTACGGACTACGGACTACGGACTGACTGTTGCAATTAGCCCCCCATTCTGGATTTGGCGTCAGCTTTGGACTTCTTGTCCGCCGTAGCTTTAGCGGAGGAGGGTGGACTTTGGACTTTGGACTTATCATCCGGCAGTTCCAGTGCCACGACTTCGCCTTCTTTGAGACCGTCTTGTATCTCTGCAAAAAAGTAGTCGGCGACGCCTACTTTCACATTACGTTTCTCGAAGCACTCATCCTGCTGCACATAAACGAATCGTTCCATTTGGCCGGTCTCGGGATTCTTCTCGGTGAAAACCGCAGCGAGAGGGACGGCAGTGACATTCTCAGCCTTGGCAACCGGGATTTTAACATTTGCTGTCATGCCAGGCTTTACCCGTGGATCAACGTTCTTCAGCGCGATGCGTACGGGGTAGCCTTTGATGTTGTTCTTAATGGTTGCTTGCGGAGTGATGCGCTCGACGGCCCCGGTAACGCACAAGCCTGGCACGGCTTCGACTGTAACCTCAACGATCTCGTTTGGCTTCAAGCGGGGGACGTCGGCCTGGTTGACCTGGGCGTTAATGATCATATTGTTGAGGTCCGCGATCGTGAGCACCTCAGTGCCGCTGTTGAAGCCGCTGGCGCCAGAAACGGCCTGGCCGACTGAGACGGGCCGCGTCAGCACGGTGCAGTCATAGGGCGCGCGCACTACAGTCTTGGTCAGGTGTTCGTCGGTGACCGCCAGGTCCTTCTGCGCGCGGTCCAGCGCGTTTTTCGCCAGCTCATAGGTTGTCTTGGTGTCATCGAATAGTTCCTGGGAGATCAGCTTGTCGGCCAGGAGTTGACGCGCGCGGTTCAGATCGCGTTGGGCTTTGTCCAGGTCAATCTTTGCCTTTTCGATGTCGGTCAAATTCTGCGCGCGCTGTTGCTGCAAGTCCTTATCATAGAGTGAGAACAAAATGTCGCTTTTTCGAACGTGGTCCCCAACGTCCACCGGCAACCGGTCAATGAGACTGTTGATCTCCGGCCGGACCGAGACTTGCTCGGCTGGCGCAATTTCGCCGGCGGCATTGACCGACCAGCTAATGTTGCGCGTTTGAGCGACCGCGGTTGTGGGGCGATCGGAAGCATCGGCGGCAGGGTGGAAACCGGGATGCTTGTGCCAATACCAATAACCGGCGCCTCCCGCGGCCAGGAGGAGAAGGAAGACAAACCACTTTTTCATTCACTCAGGGATAGACAGCATAGCGGCAAGACTACGAGACCACAAGACCGCAGGACCACAAGACTAGTGACCACGGACCACTGACCACTGACCACAGGCCACGGGACAAAAGGACCACAGGACCAGTCGGCCTCGAGACTCTACGTTAGACGCATATTGAGCATTGAGCATTGAGCATTTAGAATTTTTCATTGTTATGAGATTACTGGTCATTGGCTCCGGTGGGCGGGAACACGCGCTGGTGTGGAAGCTGGCACAGTCGGCACACGTCAAGGAGATGTGGTGCGCGCCTGGCAATGCGGGGATTGCTGAGGAGCGGCTTGCGGGCAATGGCCGATTTGTCGAGTGCGTCGCTATCGGGGCCGAGGACCTTTCCGGGTTGCTTGGGTTTGCCAAAGAGAAACGGGTGGATCTCACGGTCGTGGGGCCTGACAATCCCCTGGCACTGGGCATCGTGGATCTTTTCGAAAAGAGCGGCCTGCACATTTGGGGCCCGAATCAGCGGGCTGCGCAGTTTGAGGCATCAAAAGCTTTCGCCCAGCAATTCATGGAGCGGCACGGAATCCCGACCGCTCGATCCGGAATCTTTCAGGACGCTTCGGCTGCTAAGGAATTTTCAAACTCGTTACAGGGCCGTTGTGCCGTCAAAGCCAATGGTCTGGCCTTAGGAAAAGGGGTTGTGGTATGCACGAATCAGAAAGATGCTGAAAGGGCCGTTGATTCCATGCTGGTGAGCAAGAGCTTCGGCCGGGCGGGCGCCAGGATCGTGATCCAGGAATTACTGGAAGGAACAGAAATCTCGCTACACGCGCTTTGCGACGGCAAGACAGCGCATCTTTTTCCGACGTCTCAGGACCATAAACGCGCGTTCGAGGGTGATCTGGGCCCAAACACCGGGGGGATGGGTGCTTATTCTCCGACGCCGTTTCTGGGCGAGGCAGAATTATCCATGGCGCGCAAGCAGGTGGTCGAGCCATGGCTGGTTGGTTGTGCCGCGGAAGGGATTGTCTTTCGCGGGATCCTATACCCCGGTTTGATGCTGACGCGCGATGGCCCGAAGGTGCTCGAGTTCAATGCGCGGTTCGGTGATCCGGAGACCCAAGTGTATCTAACTAGAGTGGAAAACGATCTGGTCGAACTCATCGAGGCAAGCCTGACCGGCACTCTCGCCGGAATGGAACTGCGATGGAGTGCGATGCCTTCAGTCTGCGTCGTAATGGCCTCGGCCGGCTACCCGGGTCATTACGAAAAGGGCAAGCCGATCCATGGATTAGAAGATGTTGCCTGCCTGGCGAACACAAAAGTGTTTCATGCGGGCTCGGCTCGCGTCGGGAATCAAATCGTGAGCAATGGCGGGCGTGTGCTCGGCGTGACCGCTTGGGGCGGCGATTTGAAAACCGCTCGCGATTCGGCCTACGCCGCAGCCGAAGCAATTCACTTCGAAGGCGCGCACTTCAGGCGCGACATTGCAGACAAGGCGCTGAGTTCCATTTCGGCGGGATCTTAGGAATAAAATCTTAACGCAAAGACGCAAAGGTGCAAAGACGCAAAGATCTGCGACCGTCAGCTTTAGATGGTTTAAGCGTTTTTAACCATTCAACCCTGCAGGTTCGGTCCAACGCCCCGCTTTACTTTAGCCAGTTTATCGCGCACTTTAATCGGCGATGAGACAATTGAGGATTTTCTCTGCTTGCATTGTCGTTGTGACCGGTTTAGCCGGATCAGGATGCAATGGGGCTGAGGCAAGCGCTTCCGCGCCTGACTTTAAGGAAGTATACGATTTAATTCGGGAGCATCTGGGAGGGGCAACGGATACGGAACTGAATCGGGCGGCTGTTGCGGGCCTGGTTTCGGAGCTGTCTCCGCGGGTGGCATTGGTTGGGAGTTCACAAGAAACCAATTCTGCCGCGGGCTCGTCAACGGGATCAGCCACGAACAAATCCAGCGTTTTTAGCGGCGACATTGTTTATGTGCGGGTTGGGCGGGTGGATGGTGGCCTGGCGCGGGACGTGCGTGTGGCTTGCGAAAAGTCCGGGACCACCAACCAACTGGAAGGGCTGGTACTCGATTTGCGGTACGCAAAAGGGACGGATTATGGCGCAGCGGCGGCTGTGGTGGAGTTGTTCACCAGGAAGGCAATGCCGCTACTGGATTGGGGCAATGGGATGATCCACTCCACTGCGAAGGAGGATGCGATAGATTTGCCGGTGGCGACATTGGTCAATCGCCAAACCGCGGGGGCTGCGGAGGCTTTGGCAGGGGTAATCCGGGAGGCCAAGGTGGGACTGATTCTGGGTTCCCGCACTGCCGGGCAAGCGATGATCGCGCAGGAATACCCGCTGAAGAACGGTGAACGTTTGCGGATCGGGACCGCACCGATTCACCTGGGGGACGGCGCCGCCCTTTCTGAAAAGGGAGTGGCTCCGGACGTAGAGGTGGTAGTGTCCGCGCAGGACGAACTGGCCTACTTTGGCGACGCTTATAAAATATTGGCGCCCGTAACGCCAATTGCTGAGAGCCTTTCAAGCACGAACGTCGCCGGGAATACGAATACGAATCGTGCTGCTCGCCGCGGGCGTCTCAACGAGGCCGAATTGGTCCGCGAACGTCGGGACGGCGGCCTGCCTTTGGACCAACTCGCCGGCGAGGGCGACCCCGGCAAGCCCAACGAGCCGGAAAAGCCAGTAATTCAGGATCCCGCTCTGGCCCGAGCGATCGATGTGCTGAAGGGGCTGGCGGTGGTCAGACACTCGAGGTCGTAGGCATAACCGCAGCCAAATGGTTAAATGAGTTAAATGGTTAAATGGGTTGCAAAATGTGTTAGCAAGGAATCGGCCCGTTGGGCGGTTGGACGCTGCTGCGGACAGGAATGTCCGCGCTCCGGCTACGGCATCGCCGCATCTTTACGGCGGTTGCTGATTTGATGAAAACAGTTCTCTTTATCTGCACCGGAAATGTGTGCCGCAGCCCGATGGCCGAAGGCATCTTTCGCCAGGCGGTTCGTGGCCGGGGTGAGTATCGCGTGCTCTCGGCGGGCCTGGGCGCTGCCGATGGCCAGCCTCCAAGTCCTTACGCTGTGCAGGCTGTTCGGGAGTTGGGCATAGATATTTCCAGCCAGCGCAGCCGGCCACTGAGCCCGGAATTGATCGCCCAAGCTGATTACATTTTCGGCATGACTCACAGCCATATCGATACAGTCATGCTCTTGTATCCGCAGGCGGCGGAGAAAACCTTTCTCTTGCGCGAATTTGACGAGACGCTGGATTTGTTCGAGAAAGACATCCCCGATCCAATTGGCGGGTCTTATGATGTCTATCTGAATAGCCGGGACCAGATCGAGCAGGGGATGGTTTCAGTGCTGCGGTTCATCGAGCAGGGCCAGGCGGCGGGAGGCCGCTTACCGACGGTGGCTATTGGCGCCGAGCGCGCCGGTTATGAGCTGAAAGAGGAACTGAAACATCATCTGGAGGACCGCGGCCTGATTGTGACCGATTGCGGCGCCCGCTTAAATGAGCCGGCAGGATCCGCGGAGTATGCGCACGCGGTGGCCCAAAGCATTGCGGATCGAAAAGCCGAGCTTGGCCTGGTGATATGCCCCTCGGGCAATGGCGCGGGCCAGTTGGCCAATTCCATGGCTGGGGTGCGTCCGGCCCTGATCAGTGAGGAGGCAGGCTCCGAGACAGTGCGGCAACACGCCGACGCCAACCTGCTCTGCCTGACCGGCAAGGCAGCCAGCGCCCAGGAGGCCAAAAGGATTGTGGATGCGTTCCTGGCGGCGAAACAGGCGGCGGCACTGGCCGAACGCAAGGCCTCGAAAGGCGAAACGCGATTCATCGCCGCGGATCACCGGTTAAGAGCGGTGGATCCCGAGATCTTCCTCGCTATTGATCATGAACGGCTGCGCCAGCAGCAGAATATCGAACTGATCGCGAGCGAGAATTTCACCAGTCCGGCGGTTATGGAAGCGCAGGGCTCGGTGCTCACCAATAAATATGCCGAGGGCTATCCCAAGAAACGCTGGTATGGCGGTTGCGAAAATGTGGATGTCGTCGAGCAACTTGCCGTGGATCGCGCGAAGCAGCTCTTCGGCGCCGAACATGCCAATGTGCAGGCGCACTCCGGCAGTTCGGCGAACATGGCCGTCTATTTCGCCTTCCTCAAGCCCGGCGACAGGATGTTGACCATGGACCTCAGCCATGGCGGGCACCTGACGCACGGCAACAAGGTAAATTTTTCCGGCAGATTCTTTGAGATTATTCACTACGGAGTTCGCAAGGACGACGAGCGCATAGATTACGATCAGTTGGCAATCATGGCTCGCGAGCACAAGCCGAAGATGATCACCGTCGGCGCCAGCGCGTATTCTCGGACTATTGATTTCGAGCGAATGGGAAAGATTGCCCGGGAGTCAGGCGCCTATCTACTGGCAGATATCGCCCACATTGCCGGCCTGGTCGCAACGGGCCTGCATCCCAGCCCCGTTCCACATGCCGACTTTGTGACTTCGACGACGCACAAGACATTGCGCGGTCCAAGGGGCGGATTGGTGCTTTGCAAAGAGAAATACGCCAAAGAAATAGATTCGCAAACGTTCCCGGGCATTCAGGGCGGGCCCTTGATGCATGTGATAGCCGCCAAGGCCGTCTGTTTCAAAGAAGCCTTGCTCCCCTCGTTCAAGCTTTACCAGGAACAGGTCGTTCGCAATGCTCGGGCCCTGGGCGAAGGCATGAAACGCAATGGCTTCAGGCTGGTTAGTGGCGGCACTGATAATCACTTACTCCTGGTGGATGTCGGGGCGCGCGGTTTCACGGGCAAGGATTGCCAGGCCGCGCTCGATGCGGCCGGGATTACCATTAATAAGAATACCATCCCGTTCGAGACCCGATCACCTTTTCAGGCCAGCGGCATCAGGCTGGGCACCCCCGCCGTGACCACCCGGGGGATGAAAGAAGGGGAGATGGCTGCCATTGCGGACATGATCAGTGAAGTGTTGTTGGATATTAAAGACATTGACACGCTGCGCAATGTACGTCAGCGTGTGTTGGAGCTGACTGCAAGATTTCCCTTGCCATACTGAGCGGCTTGGGTGAAGATAGCAGGGACGCTTCCCAATTGGTCGGCGGCTATTCCATTTTACTTTCCGTTCATTTGAAATTTTGTGCATTGAGCCTTGCGCTCGGAGGTGCCACCAGTTCCTCCTTAATAACTGAGTTAACTTAATTAACCTAATTAACTTTTATTCCTATGCCACGACCCAGAAAAGGGGGCAAAGCAAAACCGGACAAACTCGGGCGCGACGAGGCCAATGGCGCCGGTGTGCCGGGTGAAGCTGTCACGACCGCCGTTGCCGAGGCCCCGGACGATCTGCAACCGCCCACGACGCCCGTGGAACCGGTCGAAGCGCTGAAGCAGGAGCCCAAACCTGCCCCGCAAAAGCCCAAAGGCAGGCCCGAAGACCAGCAACCGCAGGCGAAAGGACCCGGCGACAAAGATCGGATCGCCGCCTCGCTCAACATTGCCAAGCTCCAGGCCATGTCCATGGGCGACTTGAACCAGATGGCCAGGGAGCTGGCGGTGGAGAATTTCGGCACCATGCGCAAGCATGAGGTCATTTTCCACATTCTCCAGAAGAACGCCGAGAGGGCGGGTGTCCTTTTCTCCGAAGGCGTCCTGGAAGTGCTGCCGGAAGGGTTCGGGTTCCTGCGCTCGCAGAGCTTTAACTATTTGCCCTGCCCCGAGGACATCTATGTCTCGCCGTCGCAGATCCGCCGGTTCGATCTCCAGACGGGCAACCTGGTGGCCGGCCAGATCCGCCCTCCAAAGGACAAAGAGCGGTTTTTCGCATTGCTCAAAGTCGAAGCAGTGGACCAGGAAGACCCCGACAAGGCCAAGGACAAGACCCACTTCGATAATTTAACGCCTCTTTTCCCGAACAAACGGTTCATCCTGGAAACCGCGATTGATGAGCTTTCAACGCGCGTTCTGGACCTGGTTTGTCCGATTGGCAAAGGGACCCGCGGTCTGATTGTCGCTCCCCCGCGCACCGGCAAAACGGTTCTGATGCAAAAGCTGGCCAACGCCATCCTGAAGAACAACCCGGAGGCCTATTTGTTCATTTTGCTCATTGACGAACGGCCCGAGGAAGTTACGGACATGGAGCGGACCTGCCGGGGGGCTGAAGTGGTCAGTTCGACGTTCGACGAACCACCCGAGCGCCACGTTCAAGTGGCTGAGATGGTCATCGAGAAGGCGCGCCGCATGATCGAGCACAAGCGCGATGTCGTGATTCTGCTCGACTCGATCACCCGTCTCGCGCGCGCCTACAACACAGTCCAGCCGCACTCAGGCAAGATACTCTCCGGCGGCGTGGACGCCAACGCTTTGCACAAGCCGAAACGTTTCTTCGGCGCAGCCCGCAACATTGAAGAGGGTGGCTCGTTGACGATTATTGCAACTGCCCTGGTGGACACTGGCTCCCGGATGGACGAAGTCATTTTTGAAGAGTTCAAAGGCACCGGCAACATGGAAGTCCATCTCGATCGGGCTCTGGTTGACCGGCGAATTTTCCCTTCCATTAACATCGAGCGCTCCGGCACTCGCAAAGAGGAGTTGCTCTACCATCCGGACGAGTACAACAAAGTTGTCATTCTTCGCCGGGCCCTGACCGGCGTTCAGCCTGTCGAAGCCATGGAGTTAGTGCTCAACAAGCTCAAGAAAACCAAGAGCAATATCGAGTTTCTTCTGAGCATGGGTGTGGGCTAAAAAGGGGAAAACACCCCATAGCACGGCCGCGCATCTTCCGGCATATAGTCGCTCTATGGTTCATCGACATAGAGCACAACTTTGCTCGCACTAACTAGAGAGGAGAAATATTACCCATGCAGCCCAGGCAACTTCAATCGAGCGTGACTCCACGCCCGGCACCAAGCACCCCCACCAGCCAGCGTCCCGCCTCAACCGGCGCCAGCGTCAGCCAGACGCCCCAAACCGAGCCTTCGAAGTCGCGCTCGGCCGAAAAACCGATAGAGTTCACCCTCAAAATGCCCCAAGCCAAAAGCGCCCTGATCGCCGGCAGCTTTAACAATTGGGATCCGAAGCGGACGCCTATGCGCAAAGACAACAACGGCGGCTGGAAAGCCACAGTTCCCCTTCCCCCGGGCCGCTATGAATACCGCTTCGTCGCCGACGGCCAATGGATCACCGACCCAAACTCCAAGGAGCGCGTGCAGAACCCCTTCGGAAGCACTAATTCGGTGGTCGTGGTAACGAGTTAAAGGCGGAGCGCGGACAGCTTGTCCGTCGCCGGGTGTTACGACTGACTAGAATCTTGTCACCGTATAAACGGTCACCCCATCCTGCATCACAGGCATATAGTACACGCCGTTGGCCTGATAATAGACCACCCCGTTCACGACCGCAGAGGTCGCCCCCGGCGGGAGTATGCTGACCGTCGCCCCAGGAGGTGGCGGCACAACAACGAATCCCTGTGGCTCCTGGGCATAGAAGACCCCAGCCGCGTAATAATAAGTTGCAGGACCCACCATTACCGGCTCGGCCCCTGGCGGCAATTCAGGAACCACGGCGCCGATGGGTGGAGGCGCAACTGAATACCCGGACGGACCCTGTTGATAGAACACGCCTTGATAATAGTAGTAGGGAGAGCCGCCTACATATACCGGTACATAGCCAGAAGGCAAAATGCTCACCGCCAGCCCGGGATAATAATCCGACCAGAAAAAAGTGTGCCGCCGCGCCTCCGGAATGTCCCACCGCCGATGCTCGCGCAGCTCTCTCTGAATCTCCTCGCGGCCGCGGACTGATCGCTCAATATGCTCGCGGCCTCTCTCGGGGACCGTGACTCGCTCAGCCGGGCGCGCCCTCTCACTTTCTACTCTCCCAGTAGGTGCAGCAGGAAATTCTCGTGTGCCTTGCTGGACTGCGCGCCCGCCTCTGTGCTCCTCATGAGCGCTGCGATTGTTGGCCCGCAAACTGTTCCACGCCGCGCTGACCGGTAATGCTGCGAATATTGACGTAACCGCCAGCAGCGCCGCGTAGCGGGTGCAGTAGGACAGGCGTCTCGCCTGTCCCCGCTCCGAGAACCGTGCATTTCCTGCCCATGGTATGCGCCCCAACACTCCTGGCGCCTTGCGTAATGGCCTCCGAATCAATCCGAAACTCATACTGTTCTAAACGTTTTAAGTTTTTAACGTTTTAACCCTCTTAACCTTTGTAACGTTCTAACGCCCCTCCTCTGCTCCCCCTTGCGCAGTCTCAGCTTGTTCCTTTCGCATCTCGATCTTGAGCGCCCCTCGTGGCGCCTCGAACACAAAATACGAATCCGCAATCCGCTCGCTGAGGTCCATTGCGTGATCAACGCGGTGAAAGTCGGCTGTCCCTCCTCCAGCTTGTGGGTGATTACGAATTTGCGAATCAAGGGCTGGGGCCCATCTTCAATCCACACCTGCCAATCCACATTGTCCTGGCTGAAGGCCAGGTGATGGCAATGATAACCCATCACCGGCGACACTCCGTAGTAGGCCCCGGACTTCACGTTCGCCATGGCGTTCTTGAACGGATCGCTGATCGCCAGATCTATGAGGGGCAGATCAATGCCGAACTGGTCGCGCGCGTTATCCAGCGCATCGTCCAGCGTGCCTGAGAGCGAAGTTGAGCTGAAGAGATTGCGCTTCCGGTCCAACACGGTCAGCAATTTACCATCATACCAATACCCCCTCTGGGCGTGCTCCGATTCCATTTCCGCGTGCAACCGATTGGGTCGCTTGATATCCAAATGGATGGTCCTTGAAAAATCCAACTTCTGGCCCGAGTCTATCACATGCTCCCGCGTAACCTCCGCTGTGATGCCGAAATAAGGCGCACTCAGCAATTCTCATTTTGACTTGAAGGCGTGGAGCGCGACCCGAGCCGGAGTTGGGTGGCGCGACTGAGGCGGG